>JBKJSI010000802.1:0-14642 GCA_046595915.1 Pirellulaceae bacterium | reverse complement strand
CCACCCCGAGTGGCCAGTCGCGATGGCCCAGGTCCAATCCGAATCGACTGATCCCAGTGCGAAGATTGTGCTCTATTCGCCAGTGACCATTCGCGGTCGAGTTACCTTGCCTAGCGGAGAACCTGCGGCTGGAATCAAGCTTGCTTCTCGAACGATCAACTTTCAGCCCTCCCGGACAAGCGATCTGCTTTCAAATGAAAAGGGGGAATTCGAAATCGTCGCAAATATGGATGACCCCGACTATTTTGTAAGTGACTCGAAGTGGGTTGCAGATCGCATCCAGACTCAGCAGCTTGTGCGCAACGGCGCCTCGAAAGAAATCGAAATCAAGCTCCGCGAAGGAAAGCGAGTCCAATTCAAGGTCACCAGCGGACCGGAATTCCGCCCCGTCGATAAGCAACTCATCACCATCACCGGCGGTCCCAATTCGGAGAGCGGATTCGGATTATCGGTGACGACTAATGCCGATGGCCATGCAGAAGCAACGCTCGATCGCGGCCTCTATTCGATTGACGCCAATACAAACGGCGAAAGCCCGCTGCGCACCGCGCCGACCACTCTCATAGTCAAAGACCAGCCCAAGATCGAAGTGCCGCTTCACGTTGATATTCAAACACCAAGATCAATTTCCCTTTCGGTAAAGAAACCAGATGGAAAAACTCCCGCGGTTGGCGCCAAGATCGAGAGGCTCACAAGTGCGTCATCGGGTCGCCCCAATCCTGCGGATCGCGGCGCCTTCGGTGGAAGGGCGGCTGCCGAAGGAATGGGAGCCGGCGGGTTTGGCGGCGTTGGTCGCCGGGGCACGGCGACCGAGCTTGCAATCGAACGCGGTCTAACTGGCAGACCTCCTCTTTCGTCGCCAATGATCACCGATGCCAATGGGGCCGCTGACGTAAAAGTCGCTGCCGCTTCAGACACCTGGCTTCTCATCACCGGCGCCGATAATGAATCCGCTCTCGTCAAAGTCGATGTCCTCACGGATGCGGTTGAAGCGGTTCTCAGGCCTTCGGTCAAGCTAAAGGGTCGGTTGGTTGATCAAGCAACCGGGGAGCCGATTGTCGGTGCAACTCTGGTGGCCCCGTTCGATACGACCAAGGTACGAGCAGAACCTGTCGCAGGACAGCGCGGCGGTTTTACCGGCTCCGCATCGAATCGGGCAACGACCAGCGCCGTTACGAATGCCAAAGGCGAATTCGAATTGACTACGCTCATCGCCGATGCACCATACATGCTTTACCTTTTAAGCAGTGCTCCAGCGCCCGGTGGCGTCGACATAGCGGAACGCTTTGGGGGCGGGGCATTCGGCTCACGGCAATCACGGATCACCAGTGTCACGACTCCCAAAGAGGGTTCCGCTGATCTAGGTGACATCAAGACCCAAACCCCGCCGCCACCGCCGCGCCCCCGAATTCCGAATGATCCCAATGCACAATGAACTGAATACCCGGGAAACACACGGGCTGGCCAAGCGAACGCCCGCGCTGTGAAATAGTGGTGAGCAAGGCTAACACTTCGCCTGCTCATCCTCTCGGCGACCTTGTTGTATGAAACGACCGATCGCTTTTTCGCTTGGAATACTCGTTGTCTTCGTCGCCCTAGGGGCGATTGGCTATTTTGTCCTTTTCAAAGGAACGATTCTCGGGCCAACGTTGACTGCAAGCGAGTTCGAACGACTAGATGAACTGCGCCGCAGCGCCAATCGCGATCTAGAAAACCAGGCGCAGCTCGATGTCGGCTCGGTCGGGAGTTGGTCGCCAGATCAAGTGGCGTCGGAACAGGTAAAAACACTCACGCAGATGGCGTCGCCCTACGCCGAGCTTGCCAAGGAATTGCCAGGCGAAGTGATCGGCCCCCGCAATGAAGCCGTGCTCTGGATGCTCGCGCAGATGCCCAACGGCATCGACCGCCAAGGACTCTCCGAAGCAGATGTGAAATTGCTCGACGATCGCGCGACTGCGGCGATCCAAACCATTCTCCAGCGTCAAGATACGGCCGCATCAAGTCACATGCTCGCCGCCCTCTTTGCGCTACGGCGTATGGAACGACTTCGTGCGAACCGAGAAATGGTGCAATCGCTCCGTGACGAAGCGATTGCAGAACTCAAAAAGGCTCAGGCCGCCGACCCCAAGAGTATTGAAGCGGCCTATCAATTGGGCGTCCTACTCGATGATGTCAGAGAAGCGGCGCCCCCGAAGGAAGCCGTCGAGGCATTTGCCAAAGCGTTTGAAGCCCGCCCCAGTAATTTTTATGTACTCATGCGGCGTCTCAATACGCTCGTGCGAACCAAGAGCGCCGAAACCGCGAAGGCTTGTCGCGATGCGAAGGCTCAATGCGAATGTGTTCGTCGCAGGATCTTGCGAGAGAACGACCCTGAGAGCGATTTGATCCTCCTGCTCGATCGCGCGGCGACCGCCGCCGACGCCATGAAATGGGAAGAGGCCGCCGATGCACTGCAAATCTTCGACAGCTGGCTCACCGCCATCGCCGCCGATCTCGGTGATCTACCGGAAGTGACGCCCCATCCCCTCGACTACATGGCCTTCGATTTCTCACCCAAGCTGCGAGGAAGCTTTCCACCGTCGCAAATTACAACAAAGCCGATCGCAGTCAGCTTCCAAGTTAGCCCGCCGAGCGAACATCGCCTCATGACCGACGCGCGAGACACCCGGCTCGTCGAATATGACCTCGATGGAAAGCTAGAACTTGCAGCACTGGAAGAAAAAACGCTATCTCTGTTTGAGGGAGATGAAGATGGAAACTGGACGCACGCAACCACCATTGAAACAGGCGGCGGCGCACAAGGAATGTGCTGGGGCGATCTTGATCGCGATGAAGATCCGCAGATTCAAGGTGATTACAAAGCTGATCTTGATGTGGTGATCTTCGGTGAAAAGGGACTACGAGTATTTCGCAACAACGCAGAACCCAATTCGGCCAAGAGATCATTTGAGCTGCTCGCGACGCTCCTAGTAAAGCCAGTTACCGCCGCTGTGCTTGTCGATTTCGACCATGATGGCGATCTCGATATCGTCGCTGCAATCGAGGAGGGATTTTCGCTCTTCATCAATCTTGGCAACGCCCAGTTTGACGATGTCAGCAAGTTCTCGTCCATCGCGGCAGGTCCGACGATTCCACTCGCAAAGTTGGTAGCCGTCGATTTCGATCGGGACGGCGATCTCGATGTAATAACCACCTGCCTCGGTCGCGAACGCGCGGGTTATTTAGACAATACTCGGCATGGCCAGATGCGTTGGCGTGACCTGCCAGCTGGTTTCGAGGATTTAACCAAAGCGACGCACCTCTTTGTCGTCGATTTCGATGGCAATGCTTCTTGGGATTTAGTTTTGCAATGTGGCTCGGACGCGGTCCTGTTGCTGACGGAGCAAACCGGCGATGGCGAAATTCGGCTCAATGAGCGCAAGGTAATCCCGCTCGGCAAGCCAGAACTGAAGCGTCAACTCGAAGCAGTTGCCGATTTTGACAACGACACCCATTTAGATTTGTTGATCATCGGCGAGGAAGGTGGCATGGTTCTGCGCAGCAATGCGGCGAATCAATTTTTAGAAGCCGATTCACTGCCACTCGCCCTACCAAGCGGCTTTGATTCGAAGATTGCCGCCGACGTAGATGACATCGATCAGGATGGCGATTTGGACGCAGTCTTCGTCACCGGCGGCATTTGCACGGCCATGAATAATGGCGGCAATTTGAATAACTGGGTCACCGTGCGCCCGCGAGGGGCGGAAGATAATGTCTCCGGAAAGGTAAATCACTTCGGCCTCGGCACATTAGTCGAGATCCAAGCCGGCGCGAGTTACCAAGCAGCGGTTTCCGATCGGCCAAGCGTTCACTTCGGCCTCGGCGCAGTGAAGAGCGCCGATCAAATTCGCCTCGTCTTCACGAACGGTTTTCCGCAGTCAGTACTCAAGTCGCGACTTACAGGCAATCAATTTATTGTCGAAGAGATGGCCCTCAAAGGTTCATGTCCCTACGTTTACGCCGACCGTGGCAATGGCTGGGAGTTCTTTTCCGATTGTCTCTGGGGCGCGCCCATCGGAATGCAATATGCCGAAGCAAAACTTCAGCCAGGTAGGCCCTGGGAGTATCTAAAACTGCCAGGCGAGCTACTCCAGGAAAAGGAAGGCGCGTATCGAATCAAGTTCACGGAAGAACTGTGGGAAGCGACCTATGTCGATCATGTTTCATTGATTGCCATCGATCACCCGGAAGGCGTCGAGATCTTCACCAACGAAAAGGTCGGCCCACCAAGTGTTGCCGAAAATCGACTCTTCACCGTGACAGAAAGAAAACTACCTGTCGTCGCCAAAGACCTCAAAGGCCGCGACCTATCAAAAACGCTCGCCAAGGCCGATGGTGATTTTTCCCAGTGCTGGGATCGCTCCTACAAGCAAGGACTCGTCGAGCGCCATGGACTCGAACTCGACCTCGGCGCATTCGAGCCCAACGCCACCGTCGTGCTCTACCTCACCGGCTGGATCATGCCGACCGATACTTCACTCAACGTCGCACTGACTCAGCACCCCGATCTCGAGGGCCCCAAGCCACCGTCACTCAGCGTCTTCAATGAGCAGGGAACGCCAATAGAAATCATGCCGATGCTCGGCTTCCCTGGCGGCAAGACCAAAACCATCGCGATCGACCTGGCCGGCAAATTCTTGTCGAACGACCATCGAGTAGTCATTTCCACCACGCACCAAATCTATTGGGATGAGGCCTTCTTCACCCTCAACGAGCCTACCGTGGAAGTCGAATCGCAGGTATTGCCGTTACTCACCGCGCGAATGTCCTATCACGGCTTCTGCAAAAAACAGCCCGCACAGCCACGCTCGCCTTCCGTCTTTAGCGCAGCGGAAATCGATCCCTCACCTCGTTGGCTACCCATGCGCGGTGGCTTTACCCCCTTCGGCGATGCGCTTTCACTGCTGACGGAATCCGACGACCGCATGGCGATCATCGGCGCCGGCGACGGCCTCGAACTCACCTTTCAAGCAATGCCCCCGCCCAAGCTTGGCTGGAAGCGCGATTTCATCTTGCACAGCGTCGGCTGGGATAAAGACGCTGATCTCAACACTTTTTTTGGTCAGACCGTGGGGCCGATGCCGGTCGGGGGAGATGGCGGCTACTTAGGTCCAGCCGTGATTGGCAAATCGGGAGAAGAGGGAACTCGAATCCAGCCCAGGGCCCGCTTCTGGAAGCAACTCTCCAACTCAAAATGAGCCGAGCGAAAGGAAAAAGGTCATGCCATTTTTGAATTGGCATGACCTTTCAGAGGAACAACTTGATCGAATTTAATTATCGACCAAACAGTGAGCCGATTTTCGACGGTCCGCCCGAACTGCGTTTCGGGTTTGATTCGACAACTTGCGAAGCTTTCTCTCCCGTGAAGAGATCGACTTGGCTCCCATCATCGGTCACGCCAACGCGATAGGTTCCCGAAGCGAGCGACTTGGTTTCGGTCTTTCCCGATCCGTTGTCAAAACCGAGCGTGATGTTCGAATCCCCCGAATGCGTTGCAGACTCGCCAGCTCGAACCGTGTGACTGCTTGCGCCGATGACATAGTGAAAGTCAATCGAGTTGTCACGATTGTCGATTTCGACCTGGATTTGTTTTTTGCGAATGATCCAGCCATCGCCCTCCACCGCAAACTCGTAAGTCCCATTCCCCAGCGTTTGGGTTTGAGTTCCCCGCCCATTACCCTGATCAAAGGAAATCGACCAGGTAGTTCCCGAAGCCAGCGGTTGTTGGTAGCCAGCCTGCATCGTGTACGAGGCGCCATTGAGAAGGTAACTGATCGAACTGTCATTCGCGGCCGGATTGGAGAGCATGGCCCCGCTGGTCATGGCGCCGCCGCTTCCACTCGGGACAGCCGTTCCAGGAGCGATCGAGACACCGAACGAGCCAAGCGGGTTTCCCGTCGAAACAGTCAGCATTCCATTGGCGCCCCCGCCGACGATGGCGGAGCCATTACCCAGAGAAATCAATTGTCCTTGCGGAAGACCAGGCAATGAAATCAGTTGCAGATCACCATCGATAGGCAGCGTCGTCGATCCGTTGCCAGGAACAGCACTGTTGAGCAGGCTCGCGACTTCATTTTGAACTTTCAGTGTTGTGATTGAGTCTCCAATCTGTTCCTTCGCAGCGGCTGGGGCAACAGCTTCTAAGTCGGTTTGAAATTTTCTGAAGTCAGAAGTAGTCGCTTCCCCTGCGGCGACTTTCTCTTGAAGGGCATTCGCCTTTTCATGGACTTCCGCCATCTGCCTGACTTTATCGAGTTGAGGCGAACCTCCATGGGCGCTGGCGAGAATGTCAACCTGACCGGCGTCGCCCGCATTGATTGCATCGCGAATCTGTAACTTTTCAGCAGTGGTGTAAGGCGGTGTGGGAAGCGCGGCGACCGCACTGGCCACCGCGCTGCTGGGCAATGCCGCATCAACGGCGTCTTTCAGTTCTGCGGCGACTTTCTTTTCGAGCCCGGCTTTAGCGGCTTCCAATTCGGCGTTGCTCAGCCGCGCCGCTTTCGGAAGAAACTTGGAATTGGTTTTGGTGGGAGCCGAAACCGAAGTCTTTGGCGACGGAACCTTGTTTATCGGCGCAGTTGCTGCGGCCGGGGGCGCGGAAGGAGCATACGTGGGTGGATAAACGTAATTGGGCTAGGCAGATGGATAGTAGTTAGGCTGCGAAGGATAGTAATCGGGCTCGTAGTAACCCTCGTCGTCATCCTCCTCTTCACTATTACCGCCTCCACCCGGGTTCAGCGTCCCCAGGCCGCCAAGAATGCCTCCAATCCCATTGAGGATATCGGCGGGATTGGCCTGACCACCGCCTTCACCCTTGCCGGGCCGTTCTGGATTGAAACCTCCTCGACGGTGTTGACCAAAAGCGATGCTGCAAGTTGAAATTGCAAGGAGCAGAACACAACATCCAATTTGTTTTGAAGTCATGAACATGGCGGGGGTCTTTCGTAGCAAAGGGGATTTTGGCCCATTCATTTGGCCAACAATCCCATTACCGACAGCCCCGCCATCGCCCCGCCACCAAATCACCAATTTATTGCAAAATAAGCCTGCGATTCGACGCAAGTGCTTACTGTGGAATAGGTTGGCGGTCTTTATCTTAGCTGGAAGAGTCTAGGCTTTTCGCCAACTCCTTTTCCATCCGCTCGCGAATAATCCCCAGTTTCCGCTCCACCGACCTCAATGAAAGCTGCGTCTTTTCGGCGATCTCTTCGTTGGAAAATCCTTCGAGCCGAAGTTGGGCGATGTTTTGCAGAACGTCATCCCGAAGCGAAGCGAATAGCTTTTGATTCTCTTCTTCGAGCATCACCATAAAGTCAGGCGTCACTTCATCTCGTGCCTGCTGTTGGAGTCCGGCGTCCGAAGAATCGCTTCCGGGCTTAAAAAAAACAGACTCGCCGCGCACTTCGCCGCCGCCTCGCTTAAGCCGATGTTCGCCGCGCCGTCGATCGATGACTTTTTGCCGAGTGATCGCGATCATCAGCCGCCACAAGTCAGTTCGGTCTTGGTGGGTCGCAAATCGCCCCGCTTTGGCTCCCTCGATCACATTGCGCATGACACTGAGAGCGACATCCTCTTCGTCGGACGCTCGTTTGGCATCATAGCGCATCCGCTTCCGCGCTTCCTGGACAATTGCCTCAAAGTAAGCATCCCAAATCCGCCCCGCCGCCGACTCGCGCCCGGCCTTGAGCTGATCGAAGATCATCGTGATGTCGCCGTCATCGGTCGTCATTCTTCACTTGTCTTTCAAATGGCAATGAGGTGAGCGTGCGTTGATAGTGCAAAAACTCTAGGCTCGGCGAATTCCCAATCCAAGCTTCTCACGGCAATAAGCGATGCTTCGTTCAAAGTCTCCCTTCTGATATTCCTTCTCCGCTTCGGCGCGAGGCACGCCCGCTGGAGCTTTCCAAGGTTCGCGCGGCTTGCCTTTTTCGGCGAGTGCGAGAAACCTCGCAAATCCTTCCGCCTTCGCTTCCTTCCACTGCGGCCAAAATTCCGTCGTGCGGAAGGGCAATTCCAGGTTGAAGCCCGAGATTGTTTCAATATGCACCGGAATGCCAGGACATTTTTTGGCGAACAACTCGAAGTAGACCTTTTGATCGACGTCGCCTTCACCCATCGCCGTCCACTGGAGGCCGACTCCCTTTTCTGTTTTCCAAACGGCCGTATCACGGAGGCTTGTAGTTAGCACATACGGCGCGAGGATTTCCAAATTCTCTTGTGGATCTTCCATCGCCCAAACAGCATTGCCCGAATCGATGTTGGCGCCGACATAATCTTTGCCTGCCGCTTCGATAAGTCCGACAAGTTCCCACGCCTGCAGATCACCAGCGTGATTCTCGACGGCGATTTTAACGCCCGCGTCGACGGCGTCCTTCTTACATGCTTTGCAGACCTTCACTGTATCGGCGATGCGTGCATGGATTCCGCCACTGCTCGATCGATCTCGCTGGTTGCCCAAGATCACACGAATAACCGGCGAGCCGAGCGTCTTCGCCATGCGAATGCCAAGTTTCAAATGCTCCTCCGCCGTCCCCCATTTGTTTTTGAAAGTGTTGGAGGTTGGACAGATGCTCCAAGTTCCAAGGTGCAACGCGATGCCCAATTCCTTGGCCTTGTCTCGAATCCCTTGCAAGTACTTTTCATCGGTCGATTCAAAAGCGTCGAGGTCGGAGATGAAGAGCGAATCGAGCCTCAGCGAATCGGCGTACTTGAGCAGGTCACCGGCTTTCCAACCGAACGCCCGGACGGCGAAGTTATCGAGGCCAAGCGGCGTGCCGGCCGGGACCGGAGTCGGAGCGGCAAGCGCAGCGCCAGCAGTTGCCACGGCGAGGGCGGCCCCGGTCGATTGAATAAGAAATTGGCGGCGGGTGGAGTTTAGCGATTGAGCGGGTCGGGGTGCGGGAAAGGTCACGGACTAGCGCCTGCGCGAGGGAATCGAAGGTGAAAAGCATGCGGCAGATATTATCAATGGAAAACTCTTCCCTGGCAACCATTTCGGCGCACTTGGAGCAGGCGGAAGGCGGCCAGAAAACCGGGCAAATCGCGCTGCAGCGTGCCGATGGGAGCGATAACGGATCGGCTTTTGGCGAAGGAGACGCGCGATGTGGTGTAAGCAGTGCCAACAAGATGTGCGGGCGATTATGCTTCCCACCGAAATGGGCAATACGCCGCACTGCCCCCGTTGCGGCGATCTTTTGCGGCTCGCGACGCCGCGTCCCGAGGCGATTGTCGAAATGGCGGAGGCCTCCGGTGATTTTCTCCTCGCGCGACGAGGATTGCCGATCTCCCTTGTTTCCAGTGCGACCAAGGGCGCCTACGACCACGAAAGCATCACGATCACCGCCCCGCGCGGCGGACGCAGGGCGGATATCTCAATCGACTGGCAATGGGACGAAGACCGCCGCGCACTGAGGCGGATCAACGCCGCACTCGAAGGAGGCTCGATGTACCGCTTCGATCGCGGGCATTTGCCGACGGCGATTGCCAGTGAAGCACCGGCGCCCGCTATGGCTCCCCCGATCGCTTCGAAGCCAGGGAGCCCGATCGCCGGAGGACTTCTCTTCATCGGCCTCGCATTGCTCTCCGCTGGCGCTGCTTTCTTCGCGCATGGGCTGTGGTCGAGCGCGCCAAATGGACTTGGCATGCCCTTGATCGTCGTCGGGCAAACTTTGATTACGTTCAGCCTGCTGTTTCAAATGGATTTATTGAGACGGGGCGGTGCGGCGGCAGCATAACTTCTTCATGGTGCGAATTGAATTCACCCGCGAACCTATTTCATTTCGCGTGTCTATCTAAAAGCCCCAACTGCTTGTCGGGACTACATCAACCCCTTGCTTAGGAGTGGCGAAAGCCGCGATGTCTCGGCGTTTCTTCGTTGGGGTTCTCGAAATCCGCTGGTACATGAATCGACTGCCGTTTCGGAGTACAGGTTTGGGACCTCGAGGTCGTGGGTTCGAATCCCACCAGCCTCTCTAAATTTGATGGGGCTGTAGCTCAGTCTGGTTAGAGCGCGAATTCTCTGAATCACACTTCGTCGATTTATTTTTCGAAATTCACTCGGAGACAATCGATCGACTGCAGTTTCGGAGTACAGGATTGCAAACCCCGAGGTCGCGGGTTCGAATCCCGCTCGCCTCCCCTTTTTTCATGGAGGCGGTAGCTCAGTGGTAGAGCGCGTAAACCTCTGAGACACACTTCGTCGATCGATTTTTTAGAACAACTTGAAACACGCTCGACTGCCGGCGCGGAGTACCTGGCTATAGCGGGTTCGAATCCCGCCCGGCCCACTTTTCCTTGATGTGGGCCGGATCTCTGCCCATTCCTCGTCGAGTGTTTTTAACTATTTTCAATGCGAGTCACCTCCCATGCGCAGTGATATGGCGAAAGTCATTGTTGAGCGCCCGCGGCATGGGTCGAGGCTTTCATCGAAGAAGAAGGGCTATCGCAAGTACCTGCAGAAGACACAGATCGACGCGCTGCCATGTCGCGAGCCGATGAAGGGGCGATGGCATGGAATGGACAAGTTCTTCAACGAACATCTCGGGCCGCTCCGCCGCTTTCTACGTTCGCGCGTCGGCCGACCTTGGGATAAGGTTCAGCAAGAACTCTGCGAGTATGTCAACTTCGATAACGTCGTGCAAAAGCACATTCTCACGCACGTTTTCGATTACGTCGCAATCGGCGGCGTCATGGTGAAGGGGCAGCTGACTTTTCCGCTGGGAACTCGTCGACGATTCGGCACTTCGCGAGAGCAGCTTTATGTCTGCGCGCGGACTGGCATTTTGCGAGTCGCAAAGCCACACCGTCGCTTCCGCGCACTCAAGCTCGCGCCCACCAAGGAAGTTCTCTATCTTTACAAAGACTGCACGTGGTGGGAAGTTCGTGTTCGCCAGCATGCGGAGAAGCTCGGCGGTGTGAAAGATGTTTGGCTCGACAAGCCTGCGAATCAGATTTCGCGTGACGAGCGCATGGCTGCTTATGGCGACAGTGTGTTGGCATTCGCCAAGCGACCTTTGACATACGAGGAAAGACGGGCATTCCTGCGACAGAAGAAAAAACAAGCCGCTAGGTCAGTCTCGCGAACCAGATCAAAGCGATCCTGTCATTGAAATCATCTGCCGCACATCTGCGGCGCCGCGTTCGGCTTGACTGCTGGCGGGGAGTACATCTTTACCCGATGGGCTTCGGCCTGCTCTCCCTCAATCTTCGTCGAGCCATTTTTTTCTGGAGGGCCAAGGTATGGCCAACAAGTCGCTGTTTCATAGTCTTACATCGTTTCTGCCTCGGCCTACGGCGCGGAATGAGGAAGGTGCGCTCGCTTACGAGCTTTCGCCTAAGCATGCGCTAGCGCAGCTGGCGGCGACGGGTTGCTTTGGGGGCGTTTACTATACAGATCCCGAGGCGCAGCTTGCGCAACTCGAGGCGCTGATCGCGCAGGTTGACGACAATGTCTTTCTCGCGAAGCTAGCGGTTTACAGTCGTGAGCGGGCGTTCATGAAGGACATGCCGGCGGCGCTTTGCGCGACGTTGGCGTCGCGCGATACCGTGCTCTTCCACCAGGTCTTTGACCGCGTGGTCGATAACGGTCGCGTTCTGCGCACGTTTTTGCAAATGATCCGCAGCGGGCAGTTTGGCAAGAAGAGCTTGTCGAGTTCGCTCCAGCGGGCGGTGCAGCGTTGGCTCAATATGGCGTCGGTCGAGAAGCTGATGTCCGCGTCGATTGGCGCGGACCCTAGCCTTCGCGATGTTTTGCGACTCGCGCGGCCTACGCCGAAGGACAACGAGCGTCGGGCGCTCTTTGGTTGGCTTGCGTCGACCGAGGTAAGCAAGTGGACGCCTGCGAGCGTGGCGGATTTGCCGGAGCAGGTGAAGCTGCTGGCGAAGTTCCGTGCGGCGGAGTCGGAAGGTGAGCAGGTGCAGATTCTCGAGCGGCTTAAGGCGCGGTGGGATCTGCTTGGCGATAGCGCGAAGGGTCCGAAGACTTGGCGAGCGATCGCGAAGAACATGGGGCCGCAGGCGCTGCGTATGAACCTCAACACCCTGGAGCGCCACGGCGTCTTCACGGATGGCGGGGCCGTGCGTTTCGTTGCCGACCGGCTTAGCGACGAGAATGAAATTCGTCGCGCGAAGCAGTTTCCCTACCAGTACTTTGCGGCGTACTTGAACGCGGCGGAAGCAATTCCGCAGTCGATCAAGAAGGCGCTGCACAAGGCGGCGGAAATCGCTTGCGGCAACGTTCCTGAGCTGCCTGGTCCGGTTGTGATCGGCCTGGACGTTTCGGGTTCGATGCAGTCGCCGGTAACGGGTAACCGCGGCCGCGGTGCGACGACGAAAGTCCGTTGCGTCGATGTTGCGGCTCTCGTGGCGGCGGCGATCTTGCGGCGTAACCCCGACAGCGTTGTCGTGCCGTTCGATACGCAGGCGTTCGACGCCAAGATCGATCCTAGCAATTCGATTTTGAGCATCGCCGAGCGGCTCGCGAAGTATGGCGGCGGCGGAACGGACTGCTCATTGCCGATTAAGTATGCGAACGAGCGTTATGCCAATCGCAAGTTCGCGGGCGTGGTCCTGGTGAGCGACCTGGAAAGCTGGGTGTACAAGGGTCGGCCCTACTTTTACGGCGCGGGCGGCGTGACCGGCGCGGTCGCGGAGTGGGAGGCGTTTGTTGCGAATCAGCGGAAGTTGACCAATGACCGGTCGGGTCGGCCTAAGCTGATCTGCATCGACTTGCAGCCCTACACGACAACGCAGGCGCCTGAGCGGCATGACATTTTGAACATCGGCGGCTTCAGTGACGCGGTGTTCGGGGTGATCTCGGCGTTCCTCGCGGACAACGTGAAGCGGTTTGTTTATGAGATTGAATCGATCACGCTGTAACGGGCGGTCGATTTTGATAAGTGAGGCGGCGGAAGGACGTGACGACGTGCTTCCGCCGTTTTTTATGCGCTGGGCTTTGTGCGGCGAGCGAAAAAGGCTTGTTTTTCCAAACTGGCTATTTGGCCAATCTGGCCACCTCACGGGGCGACTTGGCCAGATTGCTGGCCAGATTGGACGGGGGGAAGTTGGTGGCGGGGTGGCGGCCAACGCCGTTAACCCTTTTCACGAGCGAAAAAAGTCTTGATGCAACTGAGCGTTATGAGGATGCTTTGAGTTACCACACCAAAAGCAGTTCATCACGCTCACCCGAAAGGAATCGGGAATGTCGCATCAAGCCAAGGATGGTCGTCAGGTTCATTTGAATGCGGAATATCTTCAGCGAGCTCTGCAATGGCTGCTCGGGCAGGTGGATTGGAGCCGCATTGAATGGAGAGAAGATTGTCGTTGGACGCCGCTGCATCTGGCGGCCACGGCCCTGCTTTGGGCGTGGTCCGACGAAGCGACGCTGGGTGAACGGTTCTTCGCGGCCCGCAGATTAGCGAATCATCTCTATCAGCCGCAACGGGAGTTCGCTGCTTCGTGGCAAGCGTTCATCAAGCTGCTGGGACGTTGGCACGCTCCGCTGATTAGAGCGATTCAGGCGGCAATGCGTCGACGAATGCAAGATGCGCTGGCGGCTTCCTGGACGGTGCATGACTTCATCGTGTTCGGGGTGGATGGCAGTCGTGTCGATCTACCTCGCACCAAGTCTCACGAAGCGGTCAATGGAATAGCAAAAGACAAGCGGGGAAAGAAAATCCATCGCAATCGGCGCAAAAAGCCGCGTACGAAAGCCGCCAGCAAGAAGGCGAATGTGCCTCAGCGTTGGTTGACGCTGCTTTGGCATGCTGGAACGGGATTGCCTGGGGCCTGGCGCACCGGACCCACCGGCAGCAGCGAACGCGAGCACTTTAAGCAGATGCTCGATGAATTACCGCCTGCGGCCCTGATTACGGCCGATGCGGGCTTCGTCGGATACGAGTATTTGCGGGCGGTGATCGACAGTGGTCGCCAAGTGCTGGTGCGAGTCGGCTCTAACGTCCGCCTGCTACGCAAGCTGGGATGGGCGAAAGAGTCTGCGGGGATCGTCTACCTCTGGCCCGAGCGTGCCGCGCAGAAACGTCAGTCGCCCTTGGTCCTGCGACTCGTGGTTCTTCAAGGCGGAAAGTATCCGGTTTACGTGGTGACAAGCGTACGGGCGCATCGCCTGTCGGACACCCAAGTCGGCGATCTCTATCGCCGCCGCTGGGGCATTGAGTTGTACTTCCGCAGCTTCAAGCAGACGTTTCAACGCCGCAAGTTGCGCTGCCACTGCGCCGAGAATGCCGACGTAGAAGTGAACTGGTCACTATGGGGACTGGGATGCATGACCCTGTATGCTGAGGCGGAGCAAGCCAAGCGGGGAATCTCGCCTGATGACCTGAGTGTTGCCGCTGTGCTGCGAGTGTTTCGTCGAGTGATGCGCGATTATCTCCATCCCGCCGAGCGTCAGCGCTCGTTGTCATCGCTTTTACGCAACGCCGTGCGCGACAAGTATGAACGAAAGAACAAAAGCAGCCGCGATTACCCCCGCAAAAAGCGTCCAGACCCACCGGCGGGGCCACCAGAAATCATCAATGCTTCTAGACAACAAATCCAACTAGCCCGTGAACTCCGCTCCGCCGCCTAAAAAGGGTTAACGGCGTTGA
>JBKJSI010000377.1:0-10265 GCA_046595915.1 Pirellulaceae bacterium | reverse complement strand
AAACTGGCGGCCCTGCGATATAGGGTCGCTGGGATGATCAAGAACCTGCGCACCTGTTCTTTGGGCCGCACTGCGAATCCGTCCGAGTCCCACACCGATTTCTGCATACCCTTGGGCAACTTCCATGCTGCGAGCATGGGGGATGTTGGAAGAAAAATGTCCAAGCGGACGCTCCAGGAGACAATCGTCACTGCATCCTGCCGATTCCAACCATCGCGGGCGAGTATGCTCCCGAGTGCCTCGTGAAAATCACTCCTCAAGCCGTTGTTGATGCCGTATTAAGCTATTACCGTGACGGTACACTGAAACAGCTTTCCATAGTTAATGTGAACTGATTGCTGGCTGTGGCAGGTTAACTGGTCAACTAAGCCGCCCCGGAGGCGTAAGGGATTAAGGAACATGGAGCGAGATGACGATGGGCTCGACGTACCCGAGCGCGAAAAACTGGCGGCCCTGCGATATAGGGTCGCTGGGATGATCAAGAACCTCGTGGCGGCTCGCGCCAAGGTAGATCCTGAATGGTGCAAAAAAAACAACATCGACGGGATTTGGTTCTCTTCCACAAAGCGCCCCCAAAAGGCGCCGCTCGCCCGCCTTCTCTCCTCCGCGGCCGCCGCACGAGGCCTCATCATCGACGAGTTTTACGGCGGACAAAACTCGATTGCCGATGCACATAGTGACGATGTAAATCAGGGTGCCAACGTAGAAAAACTGATGGATCTACTATGTCAATTTGTCGAACGGGGCGAATTATTGTCTCTGGCCGATAAGCCGAAATTGGCTACATCAATCAACTGGGATAGGATCGCCAACTGGGACCTCTTGCCTAAACTTCGGAAAATCCTGGATAAGCTCCCAGAACCGGCCCAAGTGGAATCTAGGCTAAGCGGGAATTCGCAAGTCCAATTCGGCCGCATATCAATCAATGTCAACCTGCCCGGACCGAAATGCCCGCGACGCGTTCGTGCACTTCTGGAATTCCTCAGCCAAAAGCGCGGCTATTCGTGCGATATGGGTGAACTTGCCGACGCGATATGGAGGGACCCGCGCACAAACGTTACTGAGACCAAGGCTGACGATGTACTCAAGGTGACAAGACGATGGTTCAAGATCTGCAGCATAAAGCTGAATGTGACAAGAGATGAAAGGTTAATTCAAGTAGTCGAGCTTTCCTCTGAACCAGCGGCTTGATGTGGCACTGTTGTCGAATAACTGACGGATGGCCGGCGGCAGTTCAGCCCATCGTTTCCTGGACCCGCGCGGCTAATCCTAAATCGCGTTCTGCGTAGATTTGAGTAGTATCTGCACGGGAGTGCCCTAAGACCACTTGCGCTCCCTCAAGTCCAAATCGCTGACGTACATGGGTTCCATACAAGTGACGTAGCTGATTGGGACTCCAAAGGGGTATGCCATGCCGACGGCAAAAACGCTGAATCGACTGGCGATAGGTGTCTTTATCAAATTTCGGTCCAGCCGCGACCGTCGGCTCGCGACGGTGCAAGGAGAAGATTCTCGACGCCGGAGTTATGTCTTGCAGCCAATCCTGTAGCACTTCTCGGGCTTGAGGACCAAAGAAGACCACCCGCTGGCGTCCTAAGTGAGCGCATTTATGGGATTCAGGTTGGTAAGTCCAGGGACCCGTTGAAGGGCGCGTGATCTCGCAGGGCCGCATGGAGACAACGTCCTCCGGCCGCATTCCCGTGAGCATCTGCAGGCGAATCATGGCAGCAAGATTCGGCGGCACCACTTGAAGTGTCCGGTCCACAATGTTGGCGTCGACGGGCGATACTCCCGCGGATTCTCTGGCGGCTGTTCGCCCTGCTTTGAGCCCCTCGACAGTCCTCAAAGAGGAGTACACGCTCGGTGACACCAGCTCTTCGGAAACAGCCCATTTGAAAGCTCGAACAATGCAACTCACCAGCGCATTGATGTACTTTCGTGAAAGGGTTCGCCGGTTGGTTTTTCGAACGCGCAGATCGACTCGGTTGATCAAAGCGCTTTGCAGCGCCTTGAGCTTAATGGGGCCGAATCCCTCGGCTGGGTCGGTAGCGTACATGCGATTTAGCTCCCGCAGCGCCGATCGAATTCGCTGTACCTGCGCCGTTGGCTGGCCGGCCTTGACGTAGTAGCTCTCGGCGAATTTCGCATATCGCAAGGTAAGCTCGCCGATCGTCAGGGTGGCCTTCAGCGGTCGAGCTTCTGTCGCTCGGGCGGCGACTGGCGGCTTCCAGTCGGCGATGAGTTGCGAATACTTTTCGCGCGATTCTGGAGTGCCGTAGCGGCCCAGATAAACATCTTTGCCGTCAATCGTGACGACGGCCAAGTTGCGCGCGCGGTGCAGTCGATACCGGGGGGGAGCGGAGGCAGAAGATCGGGGCATAAGTGAGGCGCCTACAGACAAATCCAGTACATGTACTGGCTTATTCTGCTGCGCTGCCGCGAATGACAGGTGACCAACTTGTGGTCCAGCAAGGACTTCCGACAAAGCGGGTGAAGGGAATCGAACCCTCGCCTAAAGCTTGGGAAGCTTTCGTTCTACCATTGAACTACACCCGCGAGTGGGCTTATCAGCATCGGCGCGACGGGCAGTTAAGTCAAGAGGCTGGTCTTTTTGCGTGATTTCTTGAGGACAAATTTGGCATAAGCCGCGTCGAGTCGGGCGAGGCGGACCATGCGGATATCGAGGCTGCGGTGATCTCCGGAGGGAGTTCTGACAAACACGAAGGGGAGGCAGATCGCTTCGATCTTCAGCGGCTCGCCGGCGCTGGTGGGCATGAAGGGAATGCGCACCGTTTCCCGAGGAGAAAGCCCACTCCCGGCGCAGTCGTCCCAGAAGATTGAGAGATACTCTTTGACTTCGCTGAGAAGGGCGACGTATTGGCCAACGCCCAAATCATCTCCCGCCACGGTGGCGGCAAGCGACGCGACTGGCGCGGCCGTGGTTTTGGTTTTCATTTGGTAAATGGGGGTTGCGCCGCGAAATTGGCTTGGCCGAATTGGCCAGTGCGCAGGGGCGGCGGATTGGATTCGACACGAATTTTGGAGCAAGGTTCGCGCGGAGTCCACGCCGCGACTAGGCAGATGGAGATTGCCTAGAATGCTTGAGTAGGGTATCAGCCCAAACGGCTTCGGTCTCGCTGAAGGGCGGAGAGGCTGGCGCGCGATAGAGAGTACCTCTACCGTACCCTGCTCGTTGAAACACATCATTAAATACGCTTTGAAGATTGAGGGTAAGTTCGGGCACCCCTGGCTCAAGCGGAATGGGAATGGTCGGCAATGGATGATTAAGTGGCCACGCATAAACGTCAACTTTGGTTCGACGATTTGCGCGACATACGAAAGCGTAATAGTCGCCTTGTGGAAGAGATTCCACCGTGGGGAGGCGTTCGCCGCCGCGAAGTAAATCTAGCTCAATCAAGTTCACATTCGTTTGTAATATCTCTTTGCGTTTCGCGAGATACGCTTTGCGCCCGTCGCTACCTTTGCACTTGTTCGACGGAGAGAGTAATTCGATGATCGAAACCACTTCGTCGCCCTCGAGTCTCCGGATGACGAGGTACTTTTCCTTTACCTCAATATCAGTTGGCATCGTCCTTTCAATGGGCTCAATGATAGCCGCGCTCGACTGGGTTGAAGTGGATTGTGATCCAAATCCAATTGAATCCTTGACGATCGTTACATCGGGCCGAATCTGCTTTTCATCTTCAAACGGATGTTCGAAGTAGACCCTTTGTTCTACGACGATGTCATATTCCGGTCCAATTGTTGGAAAGAGTGCATCTGAAATGGCAATCAGATAACGAGAGTGAAAATTCCCCCACCCGAAGCTCTCGATATACGGATCCATTCCAGGAAACACGGAAGGCATGATCTGCTCCTTTCTTTGATATGGGCCTGTCCCTATTGTAGCTGGTTCACCTGGAAGTGAACTGGCTATTTTTGGCGCCACTTCGGACTGCCGAGTACCTTGCGATTGGGGGGCGATTCGCTCACAGTAGCGGGATTCTCCGTGATCGATTTCCTTTGGCCGGGCTTGGCGAGTGAGTTTTTATTTAGCATGAGTGATTCCCTTTCTCCGTCGGCAGCTGCTCGTAAGCGTTATGAAGCCAAGATTGAGATTTACTCGGCGCGGCATGAGCGATCTCTCGTGCTTGACCGGCAAATCGCGTTGATTCGCGGAGGGCTATTTCTCCTGCTTTTGGGCGGGATCATTGCGATGTTTTGGAAGAGTGAGTATAGGGCGATGGGAGGCTTCATCGCGGCGGGGGCTTTTGTGGCGCTGTTGGCGGCGGCGATTTATCATTTGCGGGTGTTTCGTGAACAGGTCGAGACGTTTGAGCGGATGCGGATCAATGAACACCTGCTGGCGCGGATGAATCGGAAATGGAATGAGTATCCGTTTGAGACGGTCGAGTTGCCGCCGCAGGAATTGCCGATCGCTAAAGACCTTGATTATTTCGGCAAGGCTTCGCTGTTTCACTTTTTGTGCCCGATCGCCACTCCATTTGGGGCAAACACGCTGCGGGATTGGATTCTTGCGCCTGCGGGGGCGGCGGAGATACGGGCACGGCAGGTTGCGGTAAAGTCGCTTGCGCCGGAAGTTGCGTTTCGTGAGGAGCTGCAGTTTCGTAGTCGGATGGTGCGGCGTGGCTCGGCGACTCCGGAGCGTTTTATCGAATGGGCGGAAGGGGAGAGTTGGTTGCGGCGGAGGCCTCTTCTCTTGTGGGCTTTGCGGTTGTTGGGACTGTTGCCGCTGACACTATTTGTTTTGACCATTTCTGGCGTGCTCGGTTCCGAGGTGGGTGGTTTTTCGACTGTCGGTGCGATGGTAATCAATGCGATGGTGACGGTGTTTCTGTCGTCGTTCGCGCATGTGATTTTTGAGAAGATTTCCACGCAGCATGGAGAGATCAGTCACTATCAGGCTACCTTTGGCTTGCTCTACACCTTGCCGGGCGAGGGGGAAAAGATTGTTGCGATTCGCGATGCAACGGTGCGGGCGACGGGTGGTATTAGCCAGCAGCTTGGGTATGTCGGTTGGGTCATCACGCTGGCGAACATTCGGCACAATCCGCTCTTTTTCTTTTCCGTCTACATTCCGCTGCAGCTGATGGTGCTGTGGGATTTTCATATTCTCGATATCCTTGAGCGTTGGCAGCAGAAGCATGGACGTAAGGTGCGGACTTGGTTTGACACGCTGGGGGAAGTTGAGGCATTAACATGTCTTGCGGCGCTGGCGCATGATTACGCCGATTGGGTTTGGCCCAAGATCGATGAGAAGGCGGATCGGATTTCTTGCGAAGCTCTGGGGCATCCGCTGATTAATGATGAGCATCGCGTTGCCAACGATGTTGAAGTCGGGCCAGCGGGAACGGTGCTGCTGGTGACGGGCTCGAATATGTCGGGGAAGAGTACGCTGTTGCGGTCTCTAGGGGTGAATATCGCGCTCGCTCAGGCAGGCGGGCCGGTTTGTGCGAAGCGTTTTTCGATGCCGCCGATTGATGTGGCGACGAGTATGCGGATTGGGGATTCGCTCGCGGAGGGCGTATCCTTTTATATGGCGGAACTCAAACGGTTGAAGCAGATTGTGGATGCTTCTCGCCTGCAAACGGCGCGGGGGCGACGGATGCTTTATTTGCTGGATGAGATTTTGCAGGGTACGAATTCGCGGGAGCGGCATATTGCGGTCGTGCAGGTGCTCGCGCATCTGATTTCCGAAAACGCACTCGGGGCGATCTCAACGCATGACTTAGATTTGGCGACGAGTGAGGCGATTTCGAAGCACTGCAAGGCGGTGCATTTTCGGGAGCAGCTTCATGGCGAGGGTGCGCCGTCGGCGATGACGTTTGACTATGTGATGCGAGAAGGAGTGGCGACGACGACGAATGCGCTGAAGCTCTTGGAATTGGTCGGGCTTGGGAAGCAGGCGAGGGCGGACGGCTGACTCCACCGACCTGCAAGCCATCTCAATTGGGATCATCCAACATCGCGAGCAACTTCTTCGTCGCCTGGATACGATAAGCCGCCACCATCAAACTCGCCACTTCTTCCCAATCCACGGATTTCAAATCGAGCCGCAAGCCAACCCAACCTTGATGTGCCATATAGGCCGGCAAATAGAACTTGGACGGCGAAGAGGCGACCAACTCCGCCTGCCTCAGCTTCGTCGATTTGCAAGCGACCGCGATGATTCCATCATTGTGGTGGTTATTTAAGAAATAGGCGATTGTCTTCTTGCCCACCTTGAAGACATGATGGTCAAACCATGCCTCATGCATCGAGCCCGGCAGCGACTCGCAAATCGAGATCAGCTTCGCCAACCGAGGATCGACGGCAAGGGACTTCTTCTTCGCCATCTCACTTGCTCCGATTGCCTCAAGTCAACGGAATACGAAGCCCGTCATATCCCAGCGCCATCCCCTTCGGAAGAATCGCATTCGTCGCTTCATGTTCCAGGTAACAAGAGATATGCGTGAAGTACGTCTGCTTCGCGCCTAACTCCTTCGCGACCGCCACCGCCTCGTCGAGCGAAAAATGCGTCGCATGCGGCTCTTGCCTTAGGGCATCGAGCACCAAGACATCGAGTCCCCGAAGCTTCGCCATGCTATCTTGCGGAATGCGGTTCGTGTCCGTGCAATACGCCACATTCCCAAATCGAAATCCCAGCACCTCAAACCGCGGACCATGCTTTAGCAGCACGGGTTCGATCAATTGCCCAAAGGCTTCAAATGCTTGCAACCCAATCCGCCGAAACTCGAGCGCCGGCCTTGCGCCCGCATGCGTCTGTTCGGTCGTCGAAAACGCATAGTCGAACGATTTGCGAATCCGATCCTCGACCGGCAAAGTGCAATACAGCGGCACTGCTCCGCCCAGATAAAACTGCATGATCCGCAAATCATCGAGCCCAAAAATATGGTCCGCGTGCTCGTGCGTATAAAGCACGCCATGCACCAGCGAGATCTTCTCCCGCACCAACTGCAACCGCAGCTCCGGCGCCGTATCGATCAGCAAATTCCCCCCCGGCAGCCCCAAAATCGCCGAACACCGCATCCGCTGATTCCGCGGATTCTCACTAGTGCAGGTTTCACACCCGCACCCGATCACCGGAACGCCCACGGAAGTCCCCGTGCCCAGCAAGATCATCTCGCCAGCGATCGATTTCGAAGTAGCCTGAAAACGAGCCAAAGTTCAAAACCAAGCGAGAAAACGGAATCCCACAATCTCTCCAATTGTACCACAACGAATCAGTTCTTTCGCGGCGCAACCTGGACTGGAGTAAAGAGTTGCGGAGGGCGGCTGGCCACTTCCAACCAACTTCACTCAGCGGTATCTTGGCGACAGCGAACCGCCGAAAGCGCCCGTTCAAGGATTGCCCGGCGACATGATTACAATGAAGCCGTTACAAGCCATAGACTTGTGACGCATTGGCATCTCGATGAACAAAACGAAATTGGACCTTCCTTCGCGGCAAAGCGCCTTTGGAATCACGCAGTGAACCACGCGGCCATCGGTCCCATCGCGATCCATTTCCCCGAGCGACTGGAAACGAACCAGGCTCTCCAGGCGGAAAACCCCTCCTGGAATATGGATCTGATCTTTTCCAAAACCGGCATCGCCCAGCGCTATATCGCCGCCCCCGACGAAACCGCATCTGACCTCGGCGTCGCTGCCGCGAAAAAACTCTTCGCTGAACACAACATCGACCCCGCCTCCCTCGACTTCCTTCTCTTCTGCACGCAGACGCCCGACTACCCGCTCCCTACCACGGCCTGTCTCATCCAAGACCGCTTAGGCCTTCGCACCAATTGCGGCGCCCTCGACTTTAACCTCGGCTGCTCCGGATTTGTTTACGGCCTTTCCCTGGCCGATGGCCTCATTCGCACCGGCGCAGTCAAACGCATCCTCCTTATCACCGCAGAAACCTATTCCAAATACATCCACCCGACCGACCGCAGCCTCCGCACGATCTTTAGCGACGCCGCCGCCGCTACCCTCATTGAAGCCTCTCCGACACCGACTCTTTCCGCTTATCACTTCGGCACCGATGGCCGCGGCGCCGACACGCTGATTGTGAACCAAGGCGGCGCCCGCGAAGCGGAGGCAGCCATTAAGCCTCGCCATCGCCATCGCTGGCCCAGCCAACTTTATATGGATGGCCCCGCGCTCATCGACTTCACCGTCGGCGCCATCCCTGGTCTCGTCAAAGATATTCTCGCCACCGATGGACTGTCGCCCAAAGAGATTGACCTCTACATCTTCCATCAAGCCACCGACAAGATGCTGATGCTCCTGCGAGACGCACTTAAGGTGGAGGTCGACGAACTCCCCATCATCCTCCGCGATTGCGGCAACACGGTTTCCTCCACCATTCCTATCGCCATCGACGAACTGCGCCGCGAGGGTCGCCTCCAACCTGGCATGAAAAGCATGCTCGTTGGCTTCGGCGTCGGCTGGTCCTGGGCCGGCTGCATCTGGCGCGAAACCTGGCAAGCGAAATAGTCTCTCAACCCGCCTTGGCGTTTTTCTTTCTGAGTGAGCCTTTTCCATGTCGCAAATAGACGCGCTGTTTGAGCGCCTCCGATCGCAAGGTCGCAAGGCGCTAATGCCGTTCCTCACGGCCGGACACCCGTCACTGGAGTGGACCGCTGCAGCGCTCACCGAGTTCGAGTCTCGCGGCTGCGCCATGGCCGAAGTTGGCTTTCCCTACAGTGACCCCATCGCCGACGGGCCAGTCATTCAAGATTCGTATACTAAAGCCCTCGCCAAAGGCATCAAAAACCAAGCGATCTTCGACGTCGTCAAAACCTTCAAGAATGATAACAGCAGCAAGACCTCGACTCCAAAAATGCCCGTCGTCGGCATGATCAGCTATTCGATCATCTACAAAATGGGCTTGAGCCAATTCGTCGACAGCGCCTTAAAGCACGGCTTCGACGGCGCCATCGTCCCCGACCTGCTCGTCGAAGAAGCAACCGAACTGCGATCGATTTGCAACGAAAAAGACTTCAGCCTGATCCACCTCACTACTCCCACCACGCCCCGCGAACGCGCGATCCGCATCGCCGAATCCTCGACCGGCTTTTTGTATTACGTCTCTGTCGCAGGTATCACCGGCGAGCGAGGCGCTTTGCCGGAAGAACTCGCGGCTAATGTTGCTTGGCTTCGCGAGCGAACGGCGCTACCGATTTGCATTGGCTTTGGCATCAGCACTCCGGCGCATGTCGCCTCGCTCTCGCCCTTTGCCGATGGTCTCATTGTCGGTTCCGCCATTGTCCGCCGAATGGCCGCACTCGCTGATAAGGTCAATCCGGAAGGCATCCGGGAGCTGGGGCAATTTGTGCAATCCTTGGTCGACGCCGCAGAATGAAGCGTAACGGCCCTACCGAGCCTGTGGTGTAAACGGAACGAACCTACCCGAATTGGCGACAATTTCCCTTGACGTTTCCGCGTACTCCAAACTAGAGTTGAAATAGGACCGAGAGACACGATCTCGGAAAAATGCCAGTCAAACTTTGCTGGTGGTTTTCCTGTAGCGCCCGGCCAATCCTCCCATGACCTGGGCGACGAACCAGCAGGTTCGACGGCAAATCCTCCTTGAGATTGCCGCCTGTTTGAACTTGTTTTTTGGGGTCATGGGATATGCAAATGCAACCTGGCAGCACGACGCTCCGGCGCTATTTTTCTGGTATCTCCGAGCACGTTTTTCAAGCTCAGCTAGGCGTTTGTGATCCGCCGCTCGTCGACTACGTGAGCGAACTGCTTTATCGCTTCACCCGTATCGATCAACTCCTTCGCATCCGCGGACTTTTCGGGCGCCCCATTACGCAAGTGACCGAGATGGTCGCCGAAGCCGAACATCGTGTCGGAACCGCCCGACGCCAAGTCCACCGCCACATCGGCGACTTCGCCCTCTTCTGGTCGGGCGTGTATCCCGAGTCACTGCGGCAGCTACAAGATTCCAGCAAGGTCGACCAATTCATCGACTATTGCCAACAAGGCAAACGGGCTTACGCGATCGCCGCGACGATCGAGTCGGACGAAAACCTCGAAACGCCCGCCGAGATTTTGCAGCGCCTCAGCCTGCAATTTGAACTCTGCACCTACGCCCTCCGCGAAATCCGCCGTGAATGGGAGCATGGCGACGAGGATGGGGCCAAAGTGCTCTTAGTCGATTAACACCAACCGGGTTACGCGTTCGCCGTCCACTTCAAAATCGGCTTTCGGGCGGCGGTAACTTCGTCGGGGCGGCTAATGATCGTGGTGTG
>JBKJSI010000673.1:0-4720 GCA_046595915.1 Pirellulaceae bacterium | reverse complement strand
CCGCGCATCGAGACATACATCGTGACAATCCCCGCATTGCGAAAGGCGCTCGCCGTCTGATCATTCTCCGCCGCCGAGGCTCGAAAGAATCCGTCGTCGATGGTGTTACAGTCCCCGCCGGAAACCCAAAGAACCGCGGGATGTTTTTGCCCCGTCGATGCCGGATTCGTGAGATACGCCGCGTTCTTCCCCATCGGTGCGTCGTAATAAACTAGCTGCGCGAGATTCGTAGGCGGAGGCGGCGGCGGCGTTCCCGCTTTTTCACTCCGAGCTAGTTTGGTTTTAAATGCCGCGCGAGCTTCAGCAAGGTTAACCACCCCACTCGACGAAGCGGCGTCACCCGATCCTTTGGCTTTCCCGATGCCGCCCCGCGGCGCACCGGGCGCGTCACACCCAACAATGACGACGAGCAACAAAAACACCCAAGCGATTGCGCGCATTCGACTCCACCTCGATGTTGTAGTTAAAGGAGACTACCCAACACTATTTCGCAGCAAGCCAATCCCACCGATCTCTACTTCCATCACATCTCCCTTTTTCAGCCAAACCGGCGGCGTCCGCGCCATGCCCACGCCTGATGGCGTCCCCGTGAAAATCAAATCGCCCGGCTTCAGCGTTGCTACCTGCGAGATGTAAGAAATCAGTTGCGGAATCGAAAAGATCAGCTGCTCGGTGTTGGAATTCTGCATCGTCTCGCCGTTGAGCTTTAGCGAGATCGATAGTTTCCCCGGATCGGCAATTTCATCCTTGGTGACAATCATCGGCCCGATCGGCGCGAAGGTGTCGAACGATTTCCCCAGCAGCCACTGTTTCGCTGGCTTGTTCTTCTGCCAATCTCGAGCGCTCACGTCGTTGCCGCAGGTGTAACCAAACACGTAATTCATCGCATCCTTCTCAGCGATGTCGCGGCCAGTCTTGCCGATCACGACGACGAGTTCCGCTTCAAAATCAACTTCATCGCTTACTGTGGGCAGCTTGACGACCGCACCCGGCGCTAACAGCGTCGTCGGCAACTTATTGAATACTACCGGCTCCGTCGGGATCGGCGCTTTCGTCTCAATCGCATGATCGCGATAGTTGAGGCCAATGCAGAGAATCTTCTCTGGGTTCTGAATCGGCGCCACGAATTGAGATTTATCGAGTGCCGAACCGGTGCCCGTTCGCGCCGCTTGACTTGCGAGCGCTAGACCTCGTGGCCCCATTTCAATCAGCGCCTTCATGCTGGCCGGTCCACCCGCCACAGAAATCGGCACAACGTACTCGCCTTGCACGACCGCTGGAGAAAAGGAGTCGCCTGTTTGAATCGTTACAAGCCGCATGATCTTTTTGCCTGGAATTGAGTTTTGTCCGCCAAATGGGCCGCTATGGAGAAGCGGACAGTATATCGAGAAAGAACCTGCAGAAACCGCCCGGCATAGCCGGCATTTCCGGCGAAAACGGTTTTGACCTTCGTGCGTTGTAACCTACCTTTCTAAGCCACTTTGCGCATTGCCTTAAGGAACGCCACGTGCCTCTCAACACGAATTCCGCCCCAGCTGAGGTGACCACCTCGCCCAACGACGGCCTCAATCCGTCATTGGAAACGGATGCTGGAAGAAGACTCTTCGCGCTCACTTCGCTCATTGAACAAATCGATGCGCCCGCCGAACCAGCACCGACGAGCGCTTGGGATTATGGTCGCGAAAACCAACTTGCCGTTTCGAAATTGGGAGTCGCTAGTTCCCTCTTTCTCGCTTTACGCGCAAAGCATCCAAGCACGGCTTCCCATAGTCTCCGTGTCGCCGTTGCCCTCTCCGCCTGGTCGCTCGAACGGAATCTCACGGACGAACAACGCGACAAACTCGAAGTCGCCGCGCTACTCCATGACATCGGCAAGATTGGTGTGCCCGACTCGGTGCTCCTCAAGCCAGGTCGATTGAGCCCTGAAGAAATTCCGCTCATCGCCAATCACCCTCGCATCGCGCGGGAAATCTTGCAGGGCTGCATGCTCTCGCACGATGTGATCGAGATCATTCAGTTCGCGCCCGCCTGGTATAACCGCGACGGCAATTCTCCCGAGGCAGCTGCAGCACAACGCATCCCGCTCGGTTCGAGAATGCTCCAAATCGTCGATGCCTTTGACTCGATGACCACGGACCAAATCTACCGCCGCGCGATGTCGAAAGAACGCGCCATCGCGGAATTGCACACTTTTGCTGGCCGCCAATTCGACCCGGAACTCGTGATCGAGTTCGCCAACCTCGTCGAACATGATCGACTCAATATTCGCGAAGCGATTGATCAACGCTGGCTCTCGCGGCTCTCCGATGCCGCCAAAGTCTTTCAATCCAAAGCGCCCGCCGACGCCGAAACGCCCACCGTTCGCAGCCTCTTTCAATACCAAATCTTCGAAACGATGCCCGATGGCGTCCTCTTCGTCGATGGCAACCGCCGCATCGAGTTTTGGAATCAGGCGATGGAGCGACTCACGAAAATGTCTTGGGTCGCGGTCGCCGGCGAAATCTGGCGCCCTGAACTGGTCGACTTGCGCGATGAGCGCGGGCGCCGAATCCCCTCTTCCAATTGTCCCGTCCATCAAGCGATCGTCACCAAGTCGCCCGTCGTCCGCCGCGTCGATATCCGACCCACCGACGGCGCTCCCCGCATCGTCGACCTGCACACTAGTCCGGTGATGACCCGCGACGGCAAGGTCTACGGCGCCACGGTGCTCCTGCGCGATGCCTCGCCCCAAGTCGACCTCGAAGAAAACCTCAAAGCCCTTCGCCGAAAGTCATCGCTCGACGGACTCACGCAAGTCGCCAATCGCGCGGAATTCGATCGCGTTCTGGCGATTTTCGTCCACGCCCATCTCTCGACGCACTTGCCCTGCGCGCTCATCATTTGCGATATCGACTTTTTCAAGAGAGTCAACGATCGATTCGGCCATCCCGCTGGCGATGAAGCCCTTGTCGCCTTCGCAGCTCTTCTCAAGCGTCATGTTCGCACCGGCGATCTCGTCGCCCGCTACGGCGGCGAAGAGTTCGTGATGCTTTGTGCTGAGTGCAACAATGCTACCGCCACCGAGCGTGCCGAAAAGATTCGTGGCGAACTCGAGGAAATGACACACTCTTTCCTCAACGGCGGGCGCATGACCTCCAGCTTCGGCGTCACCGAACTGCAAGAAGGCGACACGCCTGAGGCAATGCTACGGCGAGCCGACCGCGCGATGATCCTTGCCAAAGAAGGGGGACGCAATCGCGTCGTTCAACTCGGCGCCGGCGGCGTTCACGCCCAAGTCAAAGAGTCACTTTGGAAGCGGTGGTTCGGCGCCTCGAATTGCTCCATCGAAAAGAAGTTGATGACGCCGGTGCCGCTTTCGATCACCGTCGAAAAGCTGCGCGGATTTGTCGCCGATCACGACGCTCAAGTCGTCTTTGCGAACTCCGAGCATGTCGTTCTCAAGCTACAACAAAAAAGTGACCAGTCAGGCCGTCGCAATTCCGACGGCGATGTCACGTTCCAGATCGAACTCTCCTTCGCCGAAACGCAGGTGCCTGCCGAGAACAAAAAAGGCGCCACTTCGTTACGCACCGTCTTCCACACCATCGTGCGACCGCTCTATGTCTTCGATCGCCGTTCGAAACGCGTTCAGAAACGCGCCGAACAGATGTTCTTCAGCATCAAGTCTTATTTGATCGCACAAGACTACAACGGCGTTGTTCCTGTCGAGCGTTACGCCGACGTGGGGCGAACGCTTCATGGTTTCGGCACTGCTCGCTTCCTAAGAAAATCCCGCCGCCGCACCAACGCCGACCGCGAGCGTTATGGCGATGATTCCTAGCCATCACCGTCGACCTCGTTCGCGCTGCGCCATTCATTTGCAATTCTCGAAAGCCATTCAAATGCCATCACTGATCCAACATCCGCAGCTTCAAGAATTCATCACTGCACTCAAGAAGCACTGGAAAGTGATCGCCGGATGCGCAGGCGGCGGCGCGATGCTCGCCATCCTCTATATCCTGATCTCGTCGCCGAAATGGCAGGCATCGCAAACGCTGCTCGTCCGCGAAGAGGCCTCGGGTTCAACGATCCGCCAAGGCCGCTTCGAAAGCGCCGACGCGATGAAAACCGCCCAAGAGACGATTCTGGAATTGTCGAAAAATGTCACCGTCGCCGAAGCCGCCTTACGCGAAGCCGGTCCGCCAGCGAACGCCCGGTCCACGGCTACTTGGCCAACCTCCAGCCAGGTCGAAGACTTTCGCGACGCCATCAAGATCAACGCTCCCCGTGGCTCGACCTTTGGCGCCACCGAAGTGCTTTATCTCACGATCGTTGACAGCGATCCAAAGCGATCCGGCGTGCTAGTCGAAGCGGTTTGCAATCAACTCGACAAAGCCTTGCGCGAAGTTCGCATCAAAAAGGGCCAGAGCATGACCCGCGAACTCGAGCGCACTCAATCGCTCGCTCAAGCCGAATTGCATACCGTCACTCTCGAACTGGAAAAGGTCGAAAGGGCCGCTGGTTCCGACTTGCCGGAACTCCGAGTCCTCAATGAATCTGGCTCCGGCGAAGGGAATCTGCGCCTCCAACTCAATCAAATCGAATCGGAGATCCGCGCCGCCCGTCAAGCTCAAGAGGACATCGCCAAAACGCGCGAACATCTGAAGCGAGTCGACAAAGACCCCAATCAAATCAACGCCGTCTCCACACTCGTCCTCGAAAGACTGCCCGCTATCCGCAG
>JBKJSI010000488.1:0-3943 GCA_046595915.1 Pirellulaceae bacterium | reverse complement strand
CCCGTGCCAATTCCGGAGATGTCTTACAGTCCAAAGGAGGACTTGTGTATAAATGACAGCCCCTAGATAGTGGCCATCTAGGCCTTCTAGGCAGCCTAAAGAAAACAAGCTCTTTTTCAATCCGCACCCGCAACATGATCACCAGCCCCTAGATAGTGATCATCTTGAGCATGTTGCAAAAACAAGCGGTTTTTACAACGAGGAATGGCCACCCGAAGCAGCGAAACCCCCACCACTTCGCGAGTCCAACCGCGGCACTAGAATACCCCCATGCCCACCCTCCACGCCTTCGACGCCAAGCCCGCCGACCTTGCCCCTTATTTCAAAGGCGGCGGCGTGATCGTGCTCTTCGGCGGCGATCATTTCCTCAAGCAACAGCAAATCTCCGCCCTGAAGCAAATCGGCGGGACCGGCGACGAAGATGATTTCGCCTGGCTACAGCTCGAAGGCGATAAAGCCCAATGGCCCGAAGTGGCCGACGCCCTCAACTCCCGCTCCCTCTTCGGCGGCGGCGGGCTCAAACGCGTTTACATCGAAGACGCCGACGCTTTCGTCACCAAAAATCGCCCCAAGCTCGAAGACGCATTGGAAAAGCCTCGCAAGTCGAGCGTGCTCATCCTTTCCGTCGAAACCTGGGCCAGCAACACCAAGCTCTATAAAAGCGCCGAAAAGACGGGCCTCCAAATCGAATGCAAGCCGCCGGAGAAGGCTGCCGGAAAAACGAAACAGCTCGACGAAGGCAAACTCGCCCAGTGGCTCGTCCAGCGGGCGAAAGAAACGCATAAGTTTGCGATCGACGCAAACGGCGCCCGTGAACTGGTCGGCCTCGTCGGCGCCAACCTCGACATGCTCGATCAAGACCTCGCGAAACTTTCGCTCTACGCGAAGCCCGGTAAACCAGTCGACGCCGAGCTCGTTCAAGACGCAATCGGCGGCTGGCGACTCAAAACGGTCTGGGATCTCGTCGACGCCGCCGCCGAAGGCGACGCCGCCAAAGCCCTGCTCGAACTCGACCACTTGCTGCAGGCCGGCGAAGTCCCCGTCGCCATCTTCGGTCAACTCGCCTGGTCGCTTAGAAGATTCGCCGCCGCCACTCGCCTCGTCGAAGCCGCCGAGCGTCGCAAGGAACGCCCCAACTTGCCCGCGATCCTCGAACAATCGGGCTTCCGCAAATTCCCCCAAGGCACGCTCGAAAAATCGCAGCGACAACTCATCCAACTCGGCCGCCTCCGCGCCGGCGAGATGAACCGCTGGCTCCTGGAACTCGACCTCGCCCTCAAAGGCAGCCACTCCCAAGATGACCGCTCGCGCTTCGCACTCGAGCACTTCATCCTTAAAATGGCCAAGGCGACCGACCCACGCATCCGAGTTGAAAAAGCCGGCAAAGTCGGTTAGCGGGCGCTACGAATTCCGCTCAAACTTCTTGAACAGCTCATCGAGGGCATTGAGTTCGTCACTCGCCCGAGTGGTAAGGGAGTCGAGCAGCGGATTGGCGTGACTTTCTTGAAGGCCTCTAGATACCTCCGCTAAAGCAACGACGTCAACATTCCGCTGCGGAGCTACGCTCTCCGTAAATCGCGATAGAGTGGAAACGGCTGCAGTATGCACAACGGATTCACTTGCCAGAGTAGGCGAGGCTTGCGAAAAGCTGGCTACAACCGGAGCAACGCCGCCATCGAAATTCTGCCGGCTAATCGATTGCAGTGGTCCCACAAAAGCGCCCGAGACCCGTGCCATCTGCGCCGTACTCGCCGGCACATCGGCCTTGAGCAGTTCACTTCCTCGCGCGTTCGGTGCTACCGAGATCGTATAGCTGCCGCCGCCGAGATTCGCGTTGAACTGCGTGGACGAAGTACGGAACTCGCTGACCTTTTGCCCCGCAGAATTGAGAACCCGCACCTGATAAAAGCTCGCGCCATTCATGGCGTTCCAGCGAACCGAGGTCTGCCCCGCCGCATTCACATCGTAGGTCATCCCGAGCGTGCGAGTCGCCATGGAGAAATTCTGGGTCACCGATTGGCCATTCACATTCACCGTGGCGGAGTAATTGCCCGCCGCGAGTTGGCCATTCCAAGTAGTGCCAGTCACCGAGCCTTGATAAACAACCGCGCCCGTCATCCGGTTCAAGATCGTCAACTGCGATTGGCTTGCCGCGACATTCCATTGAAGGGTCGCGCCGGTTGTCGGATTGGTTGAGGCGGTCAAAGAAAGTTGCTGCTGCGATGCCGACATCGTCGCCGTCAGCGTGTAGTTGCCGATCCCTTTGGCCGTGCCGAGAGTCAGCGTGTACTGTCTTCCAGCTTCGACGCGGAACTCAAAAGCCCCATCCTTCATCTGACCATTGGCGCCAATCACTCCGAATTTTCCATTCAGCTCGAAGCTCGTCTTCGCCGAGAATCGCACCGTGCCCGACTGACCCGCAGTGAAAGTGAAATAGTCGGTATCGTTGACTCTCTGAATCTGCCCGCTGGTCGAAAGGGAAGTACGCAGCACCCCGAGATTCGCTGTCGGGCTAGTTGCAGTATCGGTATCTGCACTAGGAATCAACGCATCAATTGCCCGCCCCACGTTGATTCGCAAATAGTTTTGATTGGTTGCACTATCCCAAACGCGATCGGCGGTTCGTCGAAGGTGATCGTAGATGTCGGACTGGGTAATATTCGTTCGCCCCGAGATCTGCATCGCCTCACGAACCAAAGTACTCACACCCGCCATGTAGGGCGTGGCCATGCTTGTTCCGGAAGCGGTCGCCCAGTCATCGGCTACTCGGTTGTTGTTGCCCGCACCATCAGGAACGGTGCTGCGGATATTCGCGCCCGGGGCAAAGAGAGCCCGGTCTTGCCGCTGGGAGAAATAGCTGATCGTCCCATCCATGTTCACGCTTCCGACAGGCGTGACATAAGGACTCGCTGCGGGGTAACTTAGCCCCGTCGAGTTGTAGCTTTGGAAGGCATTTCCCGCTGCGACTGCGATGAAAATGCCGTCGTTTTGCAACGTGCGGAACTCATCTTCGAGCATGGTCCAATTCGGAACGGTCGTCGCGTTCCAATTCGTTCCGAGCGAGAGATTGATTGTCGTGATCGGATTGGCAAAACTGTTTCGATTTTCGTGAACCCACTGGAGCGCCTTCTCGACCCATGAAAAGGAGCCATTGCCCTTGTCGTCGAAAACGCGCAGCGAGACGAGATCGACGCCTTGCGCTACGCCCGGGTTATTCGCATCGCGACTGCCGATGATGCCCGAAACATGCGAGCCGTGAAAACCCGCAGGCGCATCGTCATACGGATTCGCATCATTCTCCGCGAAATCCCATCCGCCCACGACACGATAGCCCGCTCCATATCCACCGCCGAGCGCTGAATGATCCCATGCGATGCCGCTATCGATGACTGCAACCGTTTGGCCTGTGCCATAAAGCCCGTAGTTCGCGAACACCGAGTGCATGTTCGAAACGTTGTGGGCATTGGCGAGCGACTGCGCCGTCAGCGCTGATGCGCCAAGCAGTTGTGTGTCCGAGCCGTTCTGAATTTGGCTGTTATAGAAAGCGTCTTGCGAGAAATCGGCCAGCGGCGCGGCGGTCAGCGCGAGGCGTGCTTCAAGTGACTCGATGTTTGCGGAACGTTCGCTTTTGCGTCGTACGTCGTCCTTCTCGCTCATCTTCGCCCCCTCCAGCATCGCGGAAATACGGCAGACATTCCCGCGCTGGTGGCAGCGTGGGGCTCTTGCGTGGCGCCGCGATTCGCGAAGGGGGTGCGAAACACAGCCAATTGCGGGAACGATGCTCCGCACCGAAAACCGCACTGAAAACGTATGTCAGAAAAGGATCGCGCGCCCTTACAAATTGCCGAGAAAGCCGAAGGCGCCGCGCGATGTTGCCAAAACGCCACCTGCCACGGGGCAAGGTTGTTCAAATGCGACGCTAGCGAGGGGAGAGCATGCGAAT
>JBKJSI010000447.1:0-21100 GCA_046595915.1 Pirellulaceae bacterium | reverse complement strand
CGGCGGGGCCACCAGAAATCATCAATGCTTCTAGACAACAAATCCAACTAGCCCGTGAACTCCGCTCCGCCGCCTAAAAAGGGTTAACGGCGTTGGCCGCCACCCCGCCACCAACTCCCCCACGCTCAATCAGGCCACCCATTCTGGCCACCGGAAGTCGAGAGTTGGCCCGATTGGCCAGATAGCCAGATTGGAAAAACAAGCCTTTTTCACAACACCCCGCCCCAGCCGTTAAGATGTGGCCCCCAACGCATCGCCAAGAAACCGGAGCCGCGCCATGATCCGCTGCCTCGTCATAGCCCTCCTTCTCATTGCCTTCCCTGCCTTCGGGCAAACGGATCCCTTCGCCGAAGCGATCATGAAACAACCCTTCGATGAAGTGCTGCACGACAAACAACCCTTCCGCGCCATCCGCGTCCCCGCCTGGCTCGAAGAAACCATCGGCGCCGGCTACACGCTCTCCGGCATGGACCTCAAAGCCCGCACCGCCGCCGCCAAGCATGGCGTCACGATCAGCGAAATGGGCTTCGTCGACCCGTTCTACCCGTATTACGAAAGCAAGCTCCTCAAAAAACGCAGCCCGCATGTTCCGATGGGCAATCTCGAAAAGGACATCGCCCAATACAAAAAACTCGGCGTGCGAATCCTCGGCGTCTATCCGCCCTGCCTCCAAGGCGAAGTCTACGAAACCCACCCCGAGTGGCGCCGCATCGCGACGAACACGACCGAGATCCCCACGACCGACATGAAGGCGCACCCCTACGGCGGCATGCTCTGCCTGCTCGGGCCTTACGGCGATTTCTTCGCCGACGTGCTCTGCGAGATCCTCGAAAAATATCCCGACGTCGACGCGTTCAGCTTCGACGGCCTGCACTACGGCGGCGTCTGCTACTGCGAGCACTGCCGCAAAAACTATCGCGCCGACACCGGCAAAGAGATTCCAAACGCCGACCTGAACGATCCCGAGTTCGCGCGGTACCAGCATTGGGCCGATCGCAAAATGGAGGACACCGTCCGCAAAGCCCAAACGCGGCTCAAGAAAATCAAACCCGACGTCGCCTTGGTGACCTGGACCACCAACGCCGGGCGCTTCGGCCACTTCCTCAGCATCCCCCGCAACATGCCCGCGCGAATGAATCTGTTGCTTGATGCGCCTGATCAAGAGTTTTGGCTCGACGAAACCAACCGCGGCACGACGATCGTCCCCGCGTTCGGCTGCGCGTACATCTGGGCCACGACGAACCACCGCGTCGCCTTCAGCGAGCCCTACATCCTCAGCCACGGCAACCCCTACGGCAAAGACAGCTTCCCGCCGCACGAAATCGAACGCCGGATGATGCTTTCGCTCACTTACGGCGCGATGCCCAGCATCGCTGTCGCCCAACCCGCGCACCTGCAAGAAGAGCTTTATGCGGTGATGGATAAAATCCAGGCCCGCAAACCGTGGCTTGCGCACAAAAAGCCCGAGCCTTGGGCTGCGATTGTGATGAGCGACAACACCCGTAATTTTTATGGCAAAGTCGCGGGCCTAGTTGAAGAACGCTACATGGCCAACGTCTGGGGAACCTTCCGCGCCTGCGTGGAAGAGCATCTACAAGTCGCCGTCATCAACGACTGGAACCTGAACGAAGCCGACCTCGCGAAATACAAGGTGCTCATCCTGCCCAACACGGCCTGCCTCGACGACGCGCAGCTCGAAGGCATCAAAAAGTTCGTCGCAAACGGCGGCGGCCTCGTCGCGAGCCTAGACACCTCGCTCTACGACGAATTCGGCGTCCCCGGCAAAAACTTCGGCCTCGCAGAAGTCCTCGGCGTCGACTACGCCGGCCTCGCAACGAGCCCCACAACAGAAAAACCCGACCTCGACATCAACTTCGCGAAATCAATCGGCCCCGATTACTTCGAGAAACGCAAAAACGTCTTCGACCTCCGCCTCGCGCCCGATTCCGAGTTGCTGCAAGGCAAGCTGAAAACCTACATCGCCGCCGACCTCGTCACCTTCAAAGGCGCCGCGATTCAAGTGCGCCCAAACCGCGCGGACCTCAAAACACAAGCCTTCCTGCGCACGAAGACCGACCCGACCGATTCTCCCGCAATCCTCAGCGGCCAGTATGGCAAAGGCCGCGTCATCTACTTCGCAGGCGCACTAGACGCCGCCTACTACCTCTACGCCTACCCCTACCAGCGCCTCGCCATCAAAGAAGCCATCACCCACGCCGCCGCCGACCCAATGCCGGTGAAAGTCGAAGCCCCAATGTGCGTCCATGCCACGACGATGCGACAAATCAAAGACGGCGAGCGGCTGATCGTGCACCTTTACAACGACCTCAACACGACTGCGCACCATGCACTGCCGGTCGACGATGTGCCACTGCGAGAGGAAGTCGTGCCGATTCATGACATTCGTGTTCGTTTCAGTGCCAAATACCCCATCAAAAACATCACGCTTCAGCCGCAAGGCGAGAAACTACCCATCGCCCGCGAAGGAGACGAAATCATCGTCAACGTGCCAAAGCTCGAAGTGCACACGATGGTCGTCGCGGAGCTTGCTGACAAATAGGCGCGATCTACTCACAAAAAAATCCCGGTCAGCCAAAGGCTGCCGGGATGTGATGATTCAAATTTCGATCGATATCGCCTATGCAGATTTGCTAACCGGCTCCGCCCTAGGCGTAAAGAGCCGCTTCTTTTTCTCGAGCACTTCCTCGTCGATCACAAAGCCTGAGCCAGCGGTCTGGTCGGGCAGGTCATACATGATGTCGAGCATCGTGTCTTCGAGAATCGACCGCAAGCCGCGGGCGCCGGTGCCTTTGGAGACGGCTCGCTTGGCGATCATGCGAATCGCACCTTCGGTGAAGGAGAGTTCGCAGTTCTCCATTTCAAAGAGGGCCTGATACTGCCGCACGAGGGCGTTCTTCGGCTCGGTGAGCACTTTGACGAGCGTCGCTTCATCGAGCGGCGAGAGGCTCGAAATCACCGGCAAGCGGCCAACGAGTTCGGGGATCATGCCGAATTCGAGGATGTCTTCCGAGGTGACCTGGGCGAGCACTTCGCTCGTTGATTGCTCGTTGATCTGGCTTGGGCCGACGCCGAAGCCGAGCATCTTCTTGCCGAGCCGTTTGCGAACGATGTCATCGACGCCGGTGAAGGTGCCGCCGACAATGAAGAGGATGTTCGACGTGTCCATCTGGATGTACTGCTGCTCGGGATGCTTGCGTCCCCCTTGCGGCGGCACATTGGCGACGGTGCCTTCGATCATCTTAAGCAGGGCTTGTTGCACGCCCTCGCCGGAGACGTCGCGGGTGATCGAGACGTTGTTGCTCGTCTTGCCGATCTTGTCGATTTCGTCGATGTAGAGCACGCCGCGCTGGGCCGACTCCAAATCGAAGTCCGCGGCGTGAAGCAATTTCAGGAGCAGATTCTCAACGTCTTCGCCAACGTAGCCCGCCTCGGTGAGCGTCGTCGCGTCGCCAATCGCGAAGGGCACATTGAGGATGCGGGCCAAGGTGCGTGCGAGCAACGTCTTGCCCGAGCCGGTGGGGCCGACGAGCAGGATGTTCGATTTTTCAATTTCGACGTTCGAGCCATTCCAGCCCGAGGAGAGTCGCTTGTAGTGATTATGCACCGCAACCGCGAGCACCTTTTTGGCGTGCAGCTGGCCGACGACATATTGGTCCATTTGGGACACAATTTCGCGCGGCGTGGGAATGCGGTTGAAGAGCGGGCTGGTCGTGCCGCGCCGCTTCGTCTCTTGGTCGAGGATCGATTTACAAAGCTCGATACACTCGCCGCAGATGTAAACGTCGCCCGGTCCTTCGACCAGTGGGCCTACGTCGCGGTAACTCTTTCGGCAAAACGAACAGAAAGCGTTTCGTTTTGTCGTTCCGGTTCCCCGGCGACCCACAGGCTTATCTCCCCCGGTCGGCATATGCACTCCTTTTTCGGCGACTCGTGCGACGGACTGGCGTGGTCCTTCGCACAAGACGTTGGCGTCATCTCATGGCGATGCTCGGGTATCGGCCGCGATACCGCCTGCCAGGCGGCATCCACCCCGTGAAGGGTGTCCCTGTCCGAAAGAGTCGAGCGAAACTGGGTGGTACAAATTGGATTCGCGTCGCGCTCTCCCAGAGAGCGATGCGGGCCAAAAAGTTGACGTACACGTTGCAACCGGATCAGCCGAATTCCTTTTCGCCATCCGCATAACGCGCATCGCGATCAGGAGTTTGGTTTGGACTCATCGCTCTTGGGTTTGACGTCTTTGGGGATGCCAACCATTCGCGCGGCGAGTGCCGTTTTTATTGTTCGGAATTCCTCAGGGCTGATGTCACCCTGGGACTCGATTTCTTGAAAGTCCTTGAGGTCAATAGTGGATAGGGGCTCATCCTTTAAGACACGATCGCGCAACTTTCGCACAACATAAAAACCGATCGCTGTCACAATCCCAATGGCCAGAAAACCCAACCCGAGGCGAATGTCGAGCAGCTTCGGCGTAACTGCGAGAACCATCACGAACACGCAAGCGAATCCAAGGGGGATCAGAAGAGCGAAACAGCTTCGCTCCCCATTATCCATAACCTATCCGCTACGTCGAGCAATGTCTCGCTAGTCGTCAAAGTTCCCCGATTTCACCGCCAGTGGCCTGTACGAATTCGGCGAAATCGTGTCCCTGGGGATAACCCGCCAGAATCCATTGCGGCGGTGGAGAAAGCCAGAATCAGTACTTTGAATGGATCAAGCAGCCCGTCATGGAGCTTCTGGCTATCATGCTGCTTGCCTCTTGCTCCACTTCTACGCAGTCGCCTCGTCCCAGTTCGCTTCGTTCTTCAGTATTTTTCAACTGTACTTACTGGCTCTGATCGACCACCGAGAGTGATAGCATGCCTTCACGCGAGAATCTTGAGCGGATTTTGAAAACCAAAATTGTCGCTGTGTTGCGGGCGACTTCCGGCGAAAAGCTCGTGAGCGTCGCCGAGGCGCTGCTGGCGGGCGGTGTCGAGGTGATTGAGGTGACCTTCACCGTGCCCAATGCATTGGGCGTAATAGAGAAGACAGCGAAGACGCTGGGGGACCGCATTTTGCTTGGCGCGGGGACGGTGCTTGATCCGGAGACCGCTCGAGCGGCAATCTTGGCGGGCGCGAGCTATATCGTCTCGCCGACGCTGAATCTCGAGGTCATCCGCCTCTGCCGCCGCTACGACGTGATGGTCATGCCCGGCGCGCTGACGCCGACGGAGATCCTCACCGCCTGGGAAGCCGGCGCGGACATTGTCAAGGTTTTCCCGTCGGAGATTACCGGCCCGCGCTATCTCAAAGCGATCAAGGGGCCGTTGCCGCAAGTGCGCCTGATGCCGACCGGCGGCGTCGACCTGACCACCGCCGCTGAATTTCTAAAAGCCGGCGCAGTGGCGCTAGGAATCGGTTCTGCCCTGGTGGAGGCAAAATGGATCGAAACGGGCGACTGGGCGGCGATTGAGCAGCGCGCGCGGCAGTTCGTCAGGCAATGCACTGACAAGTAATGGGGCGAAAATTCCCGCCTTACCGGGGCCTTGGCTCAAAGCTATACTTTGCGACTTCCTTCCATGCCAAAAACACCCCCAATCCGGGTCGGTCAATGCCCATTATTAAGTTTGTCAAAGAGAAAAAAGAGGTCGAGGTTCCCGCCGGCGCCAATCTGCGAGCGGAGGCGATCAAGGCCGGAATCAATCTCAACACAGGCATCAACGGCGTTGGGGCTTCGGTCAATAAATTCGCGAACTGCTTAGGCTTTGGGTTTTGTGGCACTTGCCGTGTAAACATCAAGAAGGGAATGGAAAATCTCAATCCACTCACCTTCAAAGAAACGCTCAAGTTCAAATACATGGGCGGACCCGACCCAATTCCGATGATGGCCTATATCGGCAACGAAGAAAAAATGCGCCTCGCCTGCATGTGTACGGTCAATGGCGATGTCGAAGTCGAGAGCACGCCTGAGTTCAATCTGTTTGGCACGAATTTCTTTAGCTAGGCGCGTTACTAGCGCCGCGGGGCCTGAAGATGAAACAGGTGCTCGTCATCGTCAAACCCTTTCTGGCCGAGCGAGTGCTGGAGATTTTGGAACGCGCTCCGATCGAGGCTTGCACCGTTCAGGAAGTGAAGGGATACGCCCGGCAGCGCGAGTACTTGGATGAGTATCGCGAGAACGAATACGCGCTGGCGTTTTTGCCGAAGGTGGAGATCACCTTCTGGATCGACGGCACGCGGCTGGAAGAGACGGTGAGCCGAATCGCCGAAGTCGCCCGAACGGGGGCGCTGGGGGATGGGAAGATCTTTATTCAGGGGGCGGAGTTTGTGGCTCAGAGCCGGTAGCCGCATCTTCCCTCGCAGAGTAGCCCGCCTAGCTGTGCTGCCTATTGACCCACGATACGATAGTTGCGTTTTAAGCGACTCTCGGCCCGCGCTGGATAGTGTTCTTTTTCAGTCTGGGCGGGCGAGATGGCCTCAGCAAGGAGTGCATCAAATTATGGCTGTGAAGTCTAAGGGGCGCCGCACGAACAAGAATGTCAGCAAGAACAGATCCAAAAATAGGGCCAAACCCAAAGTAGCAAGAATTCTTCCTAGCGCTCAGCTGACGCTCAAAGACAAACTCTCGCGTTTGACTTTCATCGAGGCGTGCAAGCTGCTTGGCCCCGAGGGCAAAACGCTGATTCAGCGAAACTCCAATGGTTGGGAATTCAAGATCGAGCGCGATGTTTACCTGGGCGACGATCTTTTCCGGTTGAGCTTCCCGGGCGAATTCAGCGATGGGCAGCCGTTGACGGTGACGATCACGCTGATGGCCGAGGCGCGGCAGCGGTTGCACTGGAATTGCACCCGCTGCGAAACGGCTTGTGAACATGTTGGCGCCGCGTTTTCAATGATCTTGGAAGACAAATCGGCGCTGGGCCTGGCGATCGCCCCGCAGCCGCGAAAAGTGGTGGAGGGACTCGCCGAGACCGATCTGGTCAAACTCGCGCTGACCGAAAGGGCCGAACGTTCGCGCGAAGAAAAGATGACGGTCAAGTCGCAAGACGCCGCCAAACCTTGGACCGATTACCTCGTCACGAATAAAGGAAGCGGCAAGAGTTACCGCGTGGCGCTGCGAGGCCTCGAGTGCGGCGAGTGCTTTTGCACTTGCCCCGATTTTCGCACGAATACCCTGGGAACCTGCAAGCATGCCCTGCGGGTGATTCGCGCGGTGAAAAAGCGATTTACGCCGGCCCGGCTTCACCGCCCTTACAAACCAAAAAACCTCGCCCTGCACCTGCGATATGACGGCGACGTGACACTTCGACTCTCCGCGCCGGACAATCTGGAAGAGAGCGTTGCCGCGATCGTGAAACCACTCGCGAACCGCGCCATTGAAGATATCAGCGACCTGATGCGCCGCCTTGCGCGATTGCAGAAGCAGGGCGAAGAGGTGCGGATCTATCCTGACGCCGAGGAATTCATTCAACAGCGGCTGTTCCAGCAACGGATGAGCGACAAGACGGCGGAGATTCGTCGCGATCCCGCAAAGCATCCATTGAGGACGACATTACTGAAGGCGCCGCTGTTGTCGTATCAGCTCGATGGCGTCGCCTTCGCCGCAGGCGCAGGCCGCGCGATCCTCGCCGACGACATGGGCCTTGGCAAAACCATTCAGGGCGTCGGCGTGGCGGAACTGCTCGCCCGTGAGGCCGAGATCAAGAAAGTCTTGATCGTTTGCCCGGCGTCGCTCAAATCGCAGTGGCGGAGCGAGATTCGCCGCTTCTGCAACCGCGATGTGCAGCTTGTGAATGGCCCACTAGCCGAGCGAGCGGCCCAATACTCGCGCGACTGCTTCTTCACGGTTTGCAATTATGAGCAAGTACTCCGCGACATCCTGTCGATCGAAGCGGCGAAATGGGATTTGATTATTCTCGACGAAGGCCAGCGGATCAAAAACTGGGAGTCAAAGACGAGCAACGTGATCAAGAGCTTGCGTTCGCGGTTTGCACTCGTGCTATCGGGAACGCCGCTTGAAAATCGCCTTGATGATCTTTATTCCGTGGTGCAGTTCGTCGATGACCGCCGACTCGGGCCCGGTTTTCGATTTTTCAATCGGCATCGGATGGTCGATGAAAAGGGGAAAGTGCTCGGTTACCGAAATCTGGCCGAGTTGCGAGAGGCGATTCAGCCCGTATTACTACGGCGAACGCGCGATAGCGTCAAACTCGATCTGCCGCCACGCACGACCGAGATCGTTCGCATCACGCCGACCGATGAGCAACTCGCGCTGCACGCTGCCCACATGCAAGTCGTTGCGTCGATCACCCGCAAAAAGTTCATTAGCGAAATGGATTTATTGCGATTGCAGAGAGCACTGCTTTTCTGCCGCATGTCGGCCGACAGCACATTCTTGGTCGATAAGCAAAAGCCAGGCTATTCCTCGAAACTGGAGCATTTGGAAGATCTGATCTCGCGGATCTTCGAAGAGCAAGATCGCAAGGTCATCATTTTCTCGGAATGGACGACGATGCTCGACTTGATCGAGCCGTTGCTCAAAAAGCGCGGACTAAAATTCGTCCGGCTCGATGGCTCGGTGCCGCAACGAAAACGCGAAGAGCTGGTGCACCAATTTCAGACCGATCCGAATACCAAGCTCTTCCTCACGACGAACGCAGGCTCGACGGGCCTCAATTTGCAGGCCGCGAACACGGTGATCAACGTCGATCTGCCTTGGAACCCGGCGGTGCTCGAGCAGCGGATCGCCCGCGCGCATCGCATGGGGCAGACTCAAAGCGTGCAGGTGTATGTGCTCGTCACCGAGCAGACGATTGAAGAAAATTTGCTTTCCACCCTGGCGGCGAAAAAGGACTTGGCGCTCGCGGCGCTCGATGCTGAATCGGAAGTCGACATGGTGGAGCTCGCCAGCGGCATGGAGGAACTGAAACGGCGTTTGGAAGTGCTGCTTGGTGCGAAACCCGAGGCGGCGGCTGACGAATCTACGAAGCTGAATTCCACGGCGGGCGCGAATGCAACTGAGCCTACCACCGAACATCGCGAGCGAGTGGCCGCAGCGGGCGGCGAGCTTCTCGGCGCGGCGTTTAAGTTGCTTGGGGAACTCGTGGCGCAAGAAAGCCAAGCGGCGCCGCCCGAGGCGATCGTCGCCGGCGTGCGGCAGGGCCTTGAGGCGTGCGTCGATGAAGATTCGGCGGGTAAACCGCGATTTACGTTTTCATTGCCCGATCGGGGGTCGCTCGATCAATTGGCGCAAACCTTGGCGCGGCTATTGGTGGCCGGGCAGGCGGGTTAACGAACTTGCTCTCGCGGGCGAGAGGGTTACTTTGCGCGTTCGTCTTTGAGGCGTTTGATTTCGCTGGCGTCTTTGTCGCCGCGGCCGGAGAGGCAGACTACTACGTGCTCGGTTTTGGGTAATGTGCGGGCGAGTTCTACGGCTTTGGCGATGGCGTGGGAGCTTTCTAGGGCGGGGAGGATTCCTTCTAGGCGGGCGCAGAGGTCGAAGGCTTTCATTGCGTCTTCGTCTTCGCAGGCGGTGTACTCGACGCGGTGGGCGTCTTTCCAGTAGCTGTGCTCGGGGCCGACGCCGGGGTAGTCGAGGCCGGCGCTGATCGAATGCACGTCGGCGGTTTGGCCGTCGGTGTCTTGCATGACGTAGCTCATGCTGCCGTGGAGGACGCCGGGTTGGCCGTACGATAGGGGCGATGCGTGCTCTCCGAGTTTGGCGCCGCGGCCGCCGGCTTCTACGCCGAGGAGTTTCACGCTGGCGTCGCCGATGAAGGGGTAGAAAATGCCGGCGGCGTTGCTGCCTCCGCCTACGCAGGCGATGACGTGATCAGGGAGGCGACCGATGCGGTCGAGGCATTGGGCGCGGGCTTCGCGGCCGATGACGGCTTGGAAGTCGCGGACCATCTGCGGGAACGGGTGCGGGCCGATGACGGAGCCGATGATGTAGTGCGTGGACTCGACGCTCGACATCCAGTCGCGCATGGCCTCGTTGACGGCGTCGCGGAGGGTGCGCGAGCCGCTGGTGACCGGGCGGACTTCGGCGCCGAGGAGTTTCATGCTGAAGACGTTGGGCGCCTGGCGGCGGACATCTTCTTCGCCCATGTAGACGATGCAGTCGAGGCCGAAGCGGGCACAGGCGGTGGCGGTGGCGACGCCGTGTTGGCCCGCGCCGGTTTCGGCGATGACTCGCTTCTTGCCCATGCGGAGCGTTAGTAACGCCTGGCCGAGCGTGTTGTTGATTTTGTGAGCGCCGGTGTGATTGGTGTCTTCGCGTTTGAGCCAGATTTGGGCGCCTCCGGCGTGGGCGGTGAGGCGGGGGGCGAAGTAAAGGGGCGAGGGGCGGCCGACGTAGTTTTGCAGGAGGTCGTCGAGTTCGGCCTGGAACGCGGGGTCTTTTTTGGCTTTTTCGTACTCGCGGGTGAGCTCGTCGAGGGCCTTGGTGAGCGTTTCGGGGACGTAGCGCCCGCCGTAGGGGCCGAAGCGGCCCGAGGGCGAGGGGACGGTGAGTAAATCGGATGCGAGGGCGGACTTGGGTGACATGGTTTTTAGATGGAGAGGCGAGGCGGACGGGTGGTTCAGGGGCTAGTTCAGACTACCAAGGGGGCAAGTGGGCTGGAATGGGCGGGCAGTGTTGTGGTGACTTGTGGGGGGGCGCGGGGATTGGAGCGAAAAAGGGCTTGTTTTCCCAAACTTGTAGTCTTGTAGTCTTGCGCGCACTCGTGGGGGCCTCAAGTTACGCCTCAAGACTGCACACGTTTGGGCTGGCAAAGGACTTACGACGGGCGGATGCGAAAAGGGGCTTGTTTTTGGAGCGTGCGCCAATGCGCTCTGGCGCTTACGGTGAGCACAGGGTGGCGCGCACGAGCGAGAGTTGGTGGCGGTGGTGGCGACGGTGGCGCGCTCTCGGGTAGGGTGGCGATGCTGGCGGTTGGTGGCGGAGGGCTTTGGAAAAAGGGCTTGTTTTTGCAACATGGCCAAGATGGCCAAGATGCCCTCTCCGTGGGGCAACATGGCCACAACATGCCCAAGATGGCCAGGTCTGGATCGTTGTTTGAACGACATTTCCGTTGGCTCCTTGAATGGTGGGGCTTGTTGGTGTGGGAATGGGGTGACCATGAATTGTAGTGAATAAGTGGCGCCTTTTTGTGCGCTATTTCATTCATTTTTTAAACACAGAGTCACAGAGGGCACGGAGCAATTGAGGGGGTTTTTATCGCGGAGACGCGGAAGGGCGGAAACGCGGAAGGATCGAGTGGGGGCATCTAGTTCGCGGGAAGTGGAATAATTTCGACTTTAGTAACGCAGTCGCCTACAAACGTGACGTCAAGGTGGCGTCGTGGTTGAAATAGCGATCCTTGAGCGTTGAAGGTCCGAGTCCAACTTCCGCCGTGTGTGCTCATCGAAGTAGTGTGCGCGTTGCCAATTATTTCCATTACTTCTGCTTCGGTCATTCCCACCTTAATTCTTGCTGCCTGCCATCGAGAGACGGTCCAGGCTGGAGGCTGATCGAGCCAGAGGATGAACGTCGCGACTGTGATGAGTATCAACAAAGTGCGAAGACTGAATTGTGGCCGAGTGAATCGGCGCCAGAGGTTTTTTGGGGCATTGGTGACTTCGGTGGCCATGGCACCAGTATATCGCAAATGTTCGAGTGCTATGATTATGCGGTCGGGCATCTTGGATATTCAGCCTATACGGGAAATTGGTGGCTGAGCCCTGATGGATTTTTGTTGCCCGGCGAGAGTGGTGAAGCACAGCCAACCCATGCCCTGGCGACATAGTGCTATGTGATTGATCGACTCTTTTCAGTGCAGCTTCTGGTGTAGGTATATTTGTTATGTGATCACTGTTAGGAACGTGGCGTCGAGGCATACATGGCTGAGAAGAAGCAGTTCACGCTCCGCTGGTTGTTGATCGAGATCGCCTTACTCTCGGTGTCCTTTGCTGCCTTTCGCTGGTGCTTCTTTACTCGTCACGATGACGATTCGGACTTAGAAAGCATCCTGATAGTGGCCGTGGGATTGCCTGGCGGCGTTGCTTTCTTCGGCGCGGCGGTTGGCGGTCTTTTTGGGAACTACAAAATGGGCGCGATTTACGGTGTGTTGAGCGTCCTAGCGATCTATCTGCTTGGTTCGTTGTTCATTCCGGTCGTTACGTATTAGCAGTTTGCCGCCGTTATTCATGGTTCTTCGTGGATTTTAGTGGGCCAACCAAGCGTGAAGTTACGGGTTCCTCTTCTCTGATTCACTTGGGAAGGACAGGTCGCTGCGCCTGGCGGCGGTACGGCGATAGGAGAGATTCGATTTTGAGGCGATTGATCAGCACGAGAACAGAGAAGAGGAAACCGTAATTCCAATGCATGAACGCGCGAAAAACACCACGGCCACAAAAAGTCACGAAGAACCTTATTCATCAATTGCTCGGCGCGACAGTTGGCGCCAATGCCGTGCTCTATCGCCAAAGCAACTCGGGCGGAGTGACTGGCCAAGGAGGATTCTTTGCCACGAAAATGAAGGGCGACAAGTGCACGGCGATTAGCGTCATGTAGGCAAGTAGATTTCGCAAGGTTGGTCGCGAAGTGACGAGCAGCCAGATCGAAACGACCGCCCACGCTATTCCCATCATCGTCATGACATAGGGGAGCGAATACTTCTCGGTTCCCAATAACGACCGCATGTCTGCGGGAGGGCGGTATGGGGCGCGCAGCAATTCGAACAGCGACCATTCCACTAGGGCGATCGCTATCGTCCCGATTCCTAGAATCCATTTCGCTCGTTGAGGCATGTTTTCATTCTCCTTGCGATTGCCGGGGTGGGCAATCTTGGGGGCTTTCAGTTTTTGGATGGCTGCCGGCTCGAGGGGGCTTGGGTGGATGCTTCTTGCAGGGTCTTTTTTTGCAGCAGCAAACTATGCCAGCCGCGAGAAAATGAGAGGCTATTCAGTCAACTCCTCATAACAATTCGATTGACACTACTCCGACAAAAGTGGTCAACTGGTGATCGGTACGGATGGAGTCTGGCTTTTGGCTTGCGGGGGATCGTTATGCGTTTTCGCTTCTCGTTGCGTGTATTCCTGATCTGCTTCACGATAGTGGCGATTGTGTTTGGCGGCGCCGCCAACTTTGTTTACCGCGTTAAGGATCAAGTGCGTCGGCACAAGGCGGCGATTGCGTTTCTGAGCGAGGCCGGATGGAATATTGAGTCCCAGAATTCGTGGTTCGATCAACCCGTAAATACCTCACGCACTCACACGTTCATCAGAACATGGGTCGATTGCGATTATGGGCATGTCACCGGCGCTGTTGAATGCGACCGAAAGTTAACGCCGGACGAAGCCAAGCGGGTGTTGCCGCGCCTTCTCGACCTTCAAGGCGTGGACGAGATTCGGCTCGAAATGGTGGAACTAAATCAAGAAGTAGTGGATATTCTGTCAGCGCATCGGAAGATCGATTCGCTTTCCCTAACTTATGAATGTTGTCGCGGCGAGGTCGAAAAGCAGCTCGATCAATTTCAGTCGCTCAAGCGCCTCAGCCTGGAAGGTTTTGTTAGCGACCGGGCGATTCCCGCATTGAATTCAATGCCCTTGCTGAATCATCTGAGCATCGAATTATGCCATTTGACCCCGGCATCCGCAGAGAGCTTTGCGAAACTGTCACAGCTCGAAGGTCTCGCCATTCGCGGCGAACTTTCTGAATCGGCGTGCCTACGCTCTCTGCTATCGCTTCCGAAATTGAGTTCGATCAGCCTCTACAAGGCGGTAGTTACGGAAGGGTCGCTCCGATCTTTCTCTGACGCCGCGGCACTCAAGTCCGTTCTAATCATGGGCGATATCGAAGCTTCTGCTTCGTTCTTTAGCGATCTCGCCAGGGCGCCGAAAATCGAACAGCTCACGTGGTGGGCAATGTCTCGCGAAGATAAGCCGCCAATCGATCTTCGGGGTCTCGCTGATTTCCCCTGTTTAGAGCAGATTGGTTTCATGGGGGTATCGATTACGCGATCCGAGCTACTGGCGCTTCGCCGCTTAAGAACACTCCAGTCGTTTCACTTCAGCGGCACGTTGGACAAGGAGACGCTTGCAGCGTTTCTTGCTGCCGTTCCTGACTGCAAAATTGAAATGCGCAATCCTGAGGCGGCTCGATGCTTGCCCGATGGCTGGAATTGCTCGCTCGTTGACGGGAAATTGAAATGCGAATCTTACGTGCTGCCGAAGTGTGGAATGTCATCGATCGGGCAACAGAGCGATGAAGAAGTTCAATTGGCGGAGCACTTCCAGGATGAGGTTCTGACCTCAAATCCGCACTAATGGGGCGGGCGACGCGCATCTAGCTGTGTGTGGCGTCCACCATCTGCAACCAGCGAGGCACTCTGCGTTGATTCGCCCTCGATTCTCACTCCGTGTACTTCTGGCGACTGTCACGATTGCGGCGATGCTCCTCTGGTGGTGCGTTCAACTACCGCCTGGGTCGGTCAACGAATGGCAGGTGTCACAGATCAAAGAGGGAATGACCAAAAAGGAACTCGTTGCCGCCTTTGGCGAACCGCTGGCCAAAGAGGACTTGCTCGCACTGAGTTGGGAATATGCCATCACCCCCTCTTGGATCGTTTCACCCAAGGCATCGGTGGTCGTCATTTTCGATGATCAGGATCGAGTTGAGGGAACCCTTCGGATGGAGTATGTCGATTTGAGCGAGCTTGGGCTCGTCATCGATCCCTAGCGAGGGAGGCCGGGGCATTGGTTGTCGAGTACCACCAACTCGAGGTATCCGGTTTGCTGAAGGAGTCGAGGGCCAATGAGATCGATTGATATAAGTTGCGATTTGTTTGAAGCGCATTTTCGCCCGCGGTTTGGGGTGGCGAATCCGGAGCTGATTAATAATCCGTTCTGGGAGTGGGAGATTCGGCAGGGGCTCGATGGCGCTAATATTTATCCAAGTAAGGTTAGACGAGAGTTGGGAATTGAGTCGGGTGAAGAGGCGTTTATCCCGACTTGGACATTTGGCCGGATGGGGCAGACGGAGACGGTTCTCGCCGATGGTACGCGAGTCTTCATCGCTGGGGAGTATGAGGATTGGTACGACCCGGACTTTCAGATTTACAACGAAGTGATCGTGGTTGCACCGTCGGGCGAGGTTTCCATTTTCGGATATCCGCGAGAGATTTTTCCGCCGACTGATTTTCATACGGCGACACTTGTCGGCGAGCGGATTATTTTGATTGGGTCGCTTGGGTATCCGGAAGATCGACGCCTCGGCATGACACAGGTTTTTGCACTTAACCTGGCGGACTATTCGATGGTGCGTCTGCCTTCGGTTGGCGAAGCTCCTGGTTGGCTTCATCACCATCAAGCGGAGCTGGTTGGCGAAGAAGAGATTTGGGTGCGTTCCGGGAAGCTACACGAGGAAATCGATGGAAAGAAGCGGATGTGGCGGAATCGATCGACATTTGCCTATCACCTTGTGACAGGAAATTGGCGATGTGTTTCCTCGCGCGCCTGTCGGCAGTGGAAGATGCGCCGGAAGGATCATCGCCCTTGGACGCCTGGGGCGGAATTTGAGTTCGAGCATTTTTTGACGGCGGCGGAACTGAAAGAATCAGAGGATGTTGGTGACGAGAAGCTTTATCGACACCGCCAGTTCACTCGGGATGGGATGACGGTTGAATTGGATTTTGATTTCAATTCTTTGGAAGTGGCGATTCACGGAGAAGGGATGGCGGAGGAATGGGCTGAGGGGTTAAGAAGGCGGTTGTCGGCGGCTTGTGAAGCGGAGTGTGGGATGGTGGAGCGGAAAGGGTGAGCGTGAGTTAGCCGGAAGGAGACGAGGCGAACGAGGGAAGAGGCTTGATCGGGAAAGCTCGCGCTGCTGGGGTCGGATTGGCGGGCGAATTGGTTCGAAGTGGCGGTGGTTTGCGCGACGATCCGTCCTCAGGCCCCCCTAGTCCAGCTAGTTGCCGCTGGTAGCCACATAGCCTTGCGAGTACGCAAGGCTATGCCACCTGACCGCTATTTCATTCAATTTTCGAACGCAGAGGACGCAGAGAGCGCGGAGGAATTCAGGGGATTTTATCGCGGAAATGCGGAAGGGCGGAAACGCGGAAGGGAGGTTGGGGTGGCTTATGGTAGCCCTGAAATGATCACGTGGGGCCGCCTCCGATGTTCCGATGCGGAGAGGGCTCGGGCGGATGTGTGGGGAGCCGCGATTTCGTGCTTTTTGGTAACCCCAAGTTGTTGAGTACAGCCAATTTGGGGTAACCGGTTTACTTTGTAACGGGTTCGTGATTTTTGGAATCTAAGCCTTAAAGAGATGCACTCGACCAATGATTTTCGGGATGGCCTCGGAGCCGACGGGACGTTAGGAAGGCATCCTCTACTGGATATCGTACCATGGAGTTTATGCCGAGCTTCGTCCGCAATTTGTTCACGCTTCGATTTTCGCTGCGGGCGATGCTGGTGGTCGTGACGCTAGGTTGTTTGGGGCTTGGTTGGCGGGCTAATCGGCTTTACGAGAACCAGCGCGCACTCCAAGCGCTTGAGAGTTATGGATTTAGCACCTACACTCAAACGCCGGATTTTAATCGTGAGTTTCGTCTGTCGTTTTTCGGCAACGTGAATCTTGCCAACAGCCGGCTTGAGCCCGAGGATGGGGGTGAGGGAAAGTCTGTCGTAGCGCCAAAACTTTGGTGGGAGGTCGGCCGTCTTTTTCCCCTGCGCAGTCTTGATTTCCAATCGGTAGAGCTGCCAACTCGCGAGGAGAGCGGAGCATGGCGGCGACGATCCAACTCGGTCAAGGAACTATTTCTCGTCGATTGCAAGCTACGAGACAATGCCTTCGAGAGTGCAGTCGAACAAATGCCAGAACTCGAATTTCTCTGGCTTCATACTTGCCAGCTTGAATCGCATGATTTGTCCTGTCTTTCGAGCCTGCGGCATTTAAAAGTGCTTCGAATCGATGAAATTCCGCTGCGCGAGGGAGATATCGCCAGCATTCACTGCCCGCAGCTTGAGTTCATCAAGCTAGGAGAAGACTTTGAGGCGCTTCCGGTGGTCCTTTCCAATGCGGATGTTCGTTCGCTGACCGAGTTGAGGCATTTGAGGGAAATTGTGATTCATGCCGAGCCAGGTTTGCCAATTAGCCAGATTCGTGAGCTGGCAAAGTGTCGCAATCTCGAAGTATTCGTGATTAGTGTGAATGACGAAGCACTGGAGAATGTTGTGGCGCTGGAGGACGAGATGGCCAAGGCATTGCCGAAATGCGATGTGCAGATATATGTGCGCAAGAGTAAGTAAACAGCCTTTGCTGATTGGGCGTAAGGTTTTCGAGATTAGCGCTTAGCGTCCCAGCGTTCTATCTGCTTGGTTCGCTGTTCCTGCCAGCCGTTCAGTAATAGCAGTTTGCCGCCGCAATTCATCAATCGCTTGGCGCGACGGTTAACGACAACATCGACTCTATCGCCAAAGCAGCTCGGGCGGAGTGACCGGCCAGGGAGGATTTTTTAGCACGGAAACGAAGAGCGACAGGAGCACCGCGATTAGTGTCATGTAGACAAGTAGACCTCGCACGGTAGGTCGCGAAGTGACGAGCAGCCAGATCGAAGCGACCGCCCACGCTATTCCAGTCATCGTCATGACAAAGGGGAGAGAGTCCTTCTCGGTTCCCAATAGTGTCCGCATGTCTTCGGGAGGGCGGTGTGGGGCGCGCAGCAATTCAAACAGCTGCCATTCCACTAGGGCGATCGCTATCGTCCCGATCCAGAGAGTCCATTTCGGTCGTTGTGGCATGGCCTCATTCTCCTCGCGATTGCGGGGATGGGCAATCTTGGGATTTTCTGTTTTTGGATGCTTCGTGTGACAGCTGCCGATTTAGGCGGGATTGGAGGAATAGTTCTTGGAGGGCGTTTGTTGGCGAGTAAAACCAACCGTGGCGACCCGCTTTCGCGCCAAGGATGTGGAGTAGCCGTGACCGGACCGGGAGCGGCGCGCCCTGACAATCGTTATTTGCCGCCATTTTCGATGTTCCCCATTTCGACGCCTTGGGTCGCGTTACCGATTTCTGCGGCGCGGGACATGGTGATCGATTCTGGCTTGCTGCAAGCCGTTATGTAGTAAGGTGTTGCGGCTAATTGCTGTCGTTGTAGCGATTACGATGTCTATCATGATACGGTGAACAAACTTGGCCGGGGGGTGTCCCGTTATTAGCCTGCTTTCCCTTTGGGCGCCCGGCTGTGAAAATGTTCGCGAAGTAAACTGTCGATATAGGTTCCGAATGGCTGTCTAGCAGTGGCAGCTCGCAAACGTGGTAGGGCGGGCAGTTTTGTTCGTGAAAGGGGGGCAAGGGGTATGCTTGAAACATTCGACTTGTCTTCCGTTCGGCAGTTCGTCGACGACTTGAAAATCAGGCGAGATGGCTGCTCCGAAGGGGCATTTTGCAGCGGGCTGGATGAAGCCATCGATTGTCAGCTTGACGTATGCCGTCGATTGAACGGCGCCATTGAATCTTGGAAATCTCAGGTCTTTAGTGGCCAGATTGAATTCCGCGCAGAAGTGGAGTCGGTCCTACGAGGACAAATTGCGGAGACGTTTGCAAAGTCACTGCAATTGGTTGATCGCGCTAGAAAAAGCGAGGCAACCTGTTATCTGTTTGCACGCCTGGACCTGCTCGAAGTTGAAGTGAGGACTCTTGGCCGCTTCAAAGAAGAATGGGTTCGCCCTGAGCTCGCGGTAAGACCTGCTTATAGAACGACGTTGTCGAAAGAACAGATTGAGGTCATGCGGGAAGGAATTGCCGCTATCCGTAAGCAGGGAAATTAGTGTTAGGGCGCCAGCATGACCCATGGATCACCGGCGCCTTCTATTGTTGGTCGGCCTCTGCTCGTTGATGAAGTTCGGGAAGTTGCCAATTGGCCATTCGACAGCACACCGTTTTACGTCGATCAAGTTCGTCGCGCTCTGCTAAGTGATATCCCCGAGCTGATGTCTCGACGCGAGTGTGTGACCTTCGGCTATTACGACCTTGCGCTGCGAGCAGAGCATCAACTGATCGGCTTCGGCGTATTTCAGGTTTCGGACAGCTATTTTGATATCGAACAAAAGCGTCACGCCTACATTCCATTGCTTTCAGCCAAGCCGGGCCTGACGGGAAGGGGTTACGGCAAGGCTATCGTTTCGCAACTAATTCAGTTGGCTGAGACGATCGTTCGGAGGTCGAATGGGGCTCTTTCTAGCTCGCTTTACCTGGATGTCTATGTAGCGAACACGCGCGCAATCTATTGCTACAAGAGTCAGGGATTTGAAATCATCAATGAAACGGCTCCGATTCTTGATGAGCGAGAGAATAACCAACCCTATTACGTCATGTCGCGAGAGCTGGATTTAGGCGATCGTGATGAACCATGAACTCCCTTGGAAGTGCGTGGTTGAATTGAGGCTGGAGGACTCTTGTCGAATGCCTCTTGCCTTGCTGCGGTTGTTGAGTACGACCGACCGAGGCTACGCGCTTAGGTCGCCGAATTCGCCGCGGAGATCGGCTTGATGCTTCTTGCGGCTTCGCCGCCTCGGTTGTTGAGTACAACCAACCGAGGCTACCCCTTTCGGAATCGTAGAGATTGTAAGCGATCACTATTTTGTGGGCGAAACCGCCAAGACTGTGGTATGCGAGGTTTTGCGATTTCGCCTGACGATCCAGAATCCTAGTGTTACCATCGACAGCGACATCGCGAGGCCGGCGATGATGAGGGCTGGATTTGGTGCTGAGGATGTTTTGGGGGAGGCGCCCTTGGTTTGTGGCGCGGGGGTTTCTTTTTCGGAGAATTTGACGCCTGCTTTTTCGTCGGGGGCGGCGGTGATGACGTTTTCGACTTTGGTGCGGGGGTCGGTGGATTTCAGGTCTCGGATCGTGCCGTAGGTCTCGTGTACTACGACGCCAAGGGGTAGTTCGCCTTTGAAGTCGCGCGATAAGAGTTTTTCAAGATTCTCTTTTGTTATGAGTTCCTCCATCACCTTCGTAGGCACGGCGACGATGCCGGTTCGCACGGAGGGGGAGGATGTGCCGGGGACTGGGACGCCGGATTTTGTGTTGAGCTTGAGTACTTCGCCGATGGTTTCCTGGCCGCCGAGACCGAGTCGTTGGAAGGGATAGAACTTGTAGCCGGGGATTTCCTTTTCGGGTTTGAGGACGTTTTCGTAGGGAACTCGCTTTTCTCCCTTCCCTGGCGGCGGCGGTGGTATATCGGCCAAGGCGGTTAGGGTGGTTGTCAGGGCGAGTGAGGCGAACGTTGCGACCGAAAAGATGTTGCGGGTCATGGCTGGTCCTGGGATTTTTTCGCGGGTGAATGGGAGCAGTATGCGGGATTGGGGTGCGGCGTTGAATGCTTTTTTTGGAATTTTGGGTGGCGAGGTTTTGCGCGACAATCCGACCCTAGGCGCCCAATTGCAGGTGTTGGCCGCAGCTCAAGGATTATCTCGGGCCTTCAGCCCTTTGTGTTGATTGGTGACCGTGTACCAGGGCCTCCGCAGAGTACTGCTTCGACCCTGGCTACAATATCCCAGGCCGTTGGCCCTAAATTCGAGGACGATTACGAGGACGAAAATGCGTGCAGCTTGCGAAAATGTCGCTGGTTAGTATCGCAGGGTCCTGCTGCACTTCGCACCGCTGGGCAAGCCAGCAGTGGCGCCCGACGCCGCACATTGTGACGGCTCACCTAACGCACTAAGCGCCTGATCGGCGATGCGTATGCCGACAAGGCGAATTCGTCAAGTAACAACCGGCAACGTTATCCGCTGAACCTAATAGACAACAAACGGGCGTCTCCTCGGTTCTGGTTTTCCACGGCATTTTCGTGGCCAGGAATTCTCCGCAGCTTAAGACGCCCGGTCAAAAAAAAGGTGGGTGTGCTATGGCTCGCAAACAAGGTCAAACGGCTCGAAGACTCAACATGGAAACTCTGACTCCGAGACAGCTGATGGCAGCGGACGTGAGTTTCAATAATGGCGTGCTGACAATCCAGGGAACGGACAACGCCGATCAGATTTCCATCGCGACCCAAAATATCGGGTTTCTCAACTTCACTACCGCCACCGTCAAAAATGCCCAGGGCGCTGT
>JBKJSI010000216.1:0-6314 GCA_046595915.1 Pirellulaceae bacterium | reverse complement strand
GATCTACGACGCGCGGAAGGTCGACCCGCGGAGCGATATCTACAGCCTAGGGGCCACACTCTGGGAACTGCTGACACTGCGGCCCTTGCTGGGCATCACCGAAGAAACTCCGGCCGATGAGGCCTTCGCGCGGGTTCGCAAGATCGAGCCGGAATCGGCTCGCAAGCATAACCCGCACGTCCCCAAGGATCTGGCGAGAATCGTTGCGAAGTGCCTGGAGAAAGATGAGGACCGCCGGTATCGCACGGCGGCGGAGCTCTCCGCCGATCTGACCCGCTGGCTGCAGGGAGAGCCCGTGCTGGCGGATGATCCGTCACTGGCTTACCTGCTTTCTAAGGCCATGCGGAAGCACCGGCGAGCTGTGGCGGCTAGCGCGGCGATCCTGGCCCTGATCTTGGTGGGTGTAACGGCAGCGTTTCTGCTCGTCATGAATGAACGCAATAACGCGGTAAGGCTCGCCGGCGATCTCACCATCAGTGAACGCAAGGCGAAGGGAAAGGAAGAAGCTGCAAAAACAAGCGAGAGCAAGGCCAAAGAGAATGAACTCGCCGCCAAAACAAGCGAAGAAAAGGCGAACTCCGCACTCAAGCAGGTAGAAAAGCAAAACGCTGAACTCCTCGATTTTAAGCTCCGAACGAAGGTTCAACATGGCGTGCGTGAGTTCGACGAGGGACGAATTCGCGCAGGCGTGGAAGAGTTAGTGGACACCTGGCTTAACGCGCCGCTTGAACATTCGCTGACACCTTCTCTCGAGCGAGTGGCACTGGATCGGCTGCATCGCGCGGCATATAGCTTAAGGGATCGCCAGCGGCCTAGTGCTGGCTACGTCGACATAGCGTTGAGTCCCGATGGAACGCGATGCATTTCTTACGAACATGGAGATCCCGCCTACAAAGAGTTAAAGCTTTGGGACGCATTGACAGGCGCCAAGATTACCTCGTTTGGAAATGCTAATCACTTTGAGTTTAGCGACGACGGAAAACTCATTGCCGTTGCGGACTCCCGATCAAGTGCATGTCACGTTTATTCGTGCGAAAAGGGAGAGGCTGTTGGTCCGGCGATTACGTTCAGGAGCGAATCCTGTTCGCTGCATTTTGCAGATCAGGGGAAACGACTTGTCGTCGAAAGCAAAGATGAAAATTGCGCGCGTGTCTACAGCATTCCGGACATGAATTTGCTACGCGAATTTCGGGACGATGACTTCTTCAGCCTGATGGGGGTCAGCCCTGATGGAAGGGTGCTCCTGACGGCTTCGCGAGATCAAGGATTTATCTGCGATGTAGAGACAGGCAAGCAGCGTCCCTTTACACGGGACAATCTGCAGGATTCCTTCTTTTCGCCCGACGGACAGTTTGCGGTTCTCAAGGGGGAAATGATCTCAGATGCAAAGGAGCACGCGATCCTCGCTGTTTCGTCGGCGGAAGTTACAAAGGTCGACTTCGAGCCGCTATGTTTCGCGCCTGTGGGTCACAGGTTGTTGGCATTGGACGCAAATCGCAAGGAAATGTTTCTTGCCAACGCCGACGAAAAGACATTCACTGGTGAAAGAAATCTCCTAGTAGTTGAACGGCGGGCTACCGAGGGCGCGATCTTTCTCGCAGAAAAAGCGATCTTTTCACCAGATGGAGCGATTATCGCCTTATGGAACCATCAAAAACTCTGCTTTGTCAATGCATGCACTCAACAACCCTGTGGTGAATTTGCCCTGTCAGGAACAATTTCTGGCGAGTTTTTTTCACCCAATAGCGACATCCTCGTATTACCCTATCCCGGAGGCATCGCTTTCCTGAACGTCGAGGGGGCGTTTGAACAGGGATGGCTACAAACTGTAGAAACGACCAATTTAGAAATCGAATTCCGCAGCCTGACCGCAACGGGAGAGTACCAAACAAAGTTTCCTGGTTTTGAAGGTCTTGCATCGACATTTTGGACCCCCACGACGCTTCACCCTTACGGCCTTGAGATTCCTGATTCATTTCATCGCATCACCCAACGTCCATCGCAATTCATCCTGAGTGCCGCTGGAACCAAGCTTCTCTATGAAAAAGATGGCAATGTAATCTGCATTGATGTCGGACAACGAAAAGAGATCGTTAACCAAGACCTTGATGGAGCCATCTATCATTTGATTTTCACCTCCACTGGTGAGCCGCTCGCGGTCATTAGTGATGATGTTAGCGAACTGGGCGAAGTAAATTCCTTCTCCATCGTGGATGTCTCGACGGGGCAAAAACTAAAAAAGGTCTCGCGCAATGGCTCCAGCTTCCCATTCGACGTGACGCGCGACGGAACAACGCTGGCCTTTGTCGACGGCAGGCAGCTCATTCTCTGGAATCGAATCACCGACCAGAGATCGGTTTTCCCAATATTTAAGAATGAATTTCAAACCTACTTCGATATTAATAGGGACTGGCCGTGTTTCTCCCGAACAGGTAAAGAACTGTGTTGGCATCGCGAGAATCGATTCGAAAGATGGAATTTTTCCGAGCGAAGCGCTAGATATGAGTCCATACCATTTGCCGCCAAGATTAAGGAGATCGAGCTTGACGACGCCGATCACAATCTGTTTGTCATTCAGGAAAGCGGCGTCGCCACCATCTTCGACACCAAGGCTCGTTCTAGGATCGCAGATGGAATGAAACACTCCGACGGCGCCATTCACCTTGGTCGATTTCTTGACAAGGGCGAAAGGTTGGCGACGATGTCGGAAGAAACGGTGCGAATTTGGGACTCCTTGCTAGGCGTAACGCTTGGGTACGAGCTGGAACACGATGTCGGGTCGATGCATGAAGCTCAGTTTGCGTCCCCGGACGTACTAATCGCGCGACATCAGTCTTCTCCCTACTTTCGAGAATGGCGGCTGACCTACCCTGAATTCCCAAAAAACACCCGCGCCTGGGCGATGTCCGTGCTCGAAAAGGGGCTCGCCGGCTCCGAAGCGGGGTTCAAGGTCGGCGACGGGCTGGTGGACGCGGCCTACGACGAATCCTTTCTCAAAGAACTTCGCGACGAACTTGCCAGCGATCAGCAGTGGCTGGATCGAATCAAAAAATCGAACGATAGTCGCCGACTCCTCCTTCGTGCTGCTCGTGTTCGCACGGCCCTGAGTTTTGCTGCAACAGAACGGGCGGCGTCCTATCACACGGCCAAATTTCATCTCCCTTGGCTGCGGGAGCGCGAGCCGGAAAATATCGATTGGCACGACTGGTGGGCCAGTATCCATGTGCAGGAAAAGTCCTTTGAAGCGGCTGCGGACGGGTACCTTGCGGCCGCCAAGATCGAGCCGACCGATGCGGGTCGCCAATGCTCAGCGGCATTTTGCCTAATGGTGCTTGGCGGCGACGATCGAGTCCAAACGCATTTGCGGACTTTTCTTGATCTCGCGGATCAATCGAGCGACGCCAAATTCTGGGATAGTGCTGCCTGGGCTTCGCTTCACGCTCCATCTGACAAGATCCCGTGGCTACGAGTATTAGCCATCGCGAAGAGAGCTTGTGCCGCCGACCCTAAATCGTGGAGCTACCGCGAAACACTCGGTGCGGCACACTACCGAGCAGGAGAGCTTGAACTTGCGGAACAAGAACTTCTCCAAGCGCAGAAGCTCCACTTCGAAGCTAATAATCCTAAGGAAGAAACGCCCGAGTCCAAGAATTCTGACGACACGAGAGCGGAGGCGCCGACATCGCTCCCTGCGCAAGCGGCGGTGAGCGAAGAGGCGGCGTCGAGCTACTTTATTCATGCCTTCTTGACGCTCACTTACCACCAGCGACAGCAACCCGACAAATCCCTCCAGCAGCGGCAACTCTTGGCGAAACTTGCGCCGCCCAAGGAGGATGACTGGCACGATCGGGTTCGTCGCGAAATCCTGGGAAGCGAGATCGAACGTGTGTGCGGCCCATTCGCTGAACCACCCAAAACTGAGAGCGCCAAGCCGAAGTAGGCACTGTCGCAGCGCAGCTTAGGCGTTCGCTTACATAAATCCGTAACGATGCCCATCGATTGTCCGGCGAGTTTAACCGCGACTATCTGACCTGATTGCAGCTACCACTAGCGCATCTCTGCACCCGCGCCGACAACGCTGGGTACCCTAGTGGCTCGACATTACGTTCGGTCTTTTCAAGGCGCCAATTAAATTGAGCGGCTCCTTCCTCAAATTCTTTTACCTAATCCTTTTCCTGGTCGGCGCACCCTCGACGTTCTTGCCATGAACCCTCGTGGCACTGAATCGTCACACCAGTGACGTTACTGCAGCTTGTCGTTGGCACAGAGTGGCGCGACCGCGCGGATCGCTTCCGACATCTCTGCGGCGCTCGAGAAACGATCAGCGGGACTCGAAGCCATGGCCCGCTCAATCACCGTCCATAGCTGTCCAGAGACGTTGATCGCAGACGTGGGCCGCGGTGGGCCCGATGACTGGGAGATCTGATACTGGAGCGCAAATGGATTGCTCGCGGTATAAGGCAATTCGCCGGTTAATAACTCGTACAAAACGACCCCTGCCGAGTAAATATCGGCCCGCGCGTCGGGGGATTCCGCCGCGAAGTGCTCTGGCGCCATATATCCCAAAGTGCCGCCCGGTGGAGGTCCGCCGGTGGCGGAGACCGTACCAAAATCGCTCAGGCAGGCGGTTCCGGTTGCACTGACCAGCATGTTGCTTGGCTTGACGTCGAAATGCGTGAGCTTCTTAGAGTGCAGGTATTGCAACGCGTCGCATACCTGGGCGAGTTGCTCTAAAGCGGCAGAAGTTGCATTCCCCCGGTACTGCCCAAAATGCCCGCCGCTCAAGTAGTCCATTAAATAAAACGGGGTCGGGAATTCCGAATGTGCGACGACCCGGTGGACGCGAATCAGGTGGGGGTGAGACAAAGACCGGGCGACAACCGCTTCGCGTTCGAACCGGCGAATCTTGTGTTCATCTTCGGCGAACCGCGGGTGCAGAATTTTGGCTGCCAGTTCGGAGCCGTCCGGAGCGCGGACAAGGCAGACGAACCCGGTCGGACCGTGACCAATCTCTCGGATGACTGCATATTCACCGAGCCTCAGTGGGATGTCAGAAGTGGTCATGCGGGTCCCTCGATTCGGCTGAAGCAGACGAGTGCGATGTCGTCATTCTGGCGTCCGCTTCCGGCGTGTCGCCGGACATCGGCGATTAGTCTTTCACCGACCTGCTTGGCTAAATTCACTGGTGCGTTCCCTGCCGCGGCGGGCTCGGCCTTCGCGAGCGATTCCCGCAACCTTGCGTTTCCGAACAGTTCGTTGTCGGAATTCATCGATTCCGTGACGCCGTCAGTGTAAAGAGCAACGATGTCGCCTGGCTCCAAGGTCAGTGTCGCCGTCGCATATTCGATGCCGGGCACAATTCCGATCGGTAACCCCGTTTGATCCCCCGAAATCGCTTCGAGAAACTCATTCGATCGTCCCCGATAAACGAGCGGCGAAAAGTGTCCCGCGTTTGCGACCACGAGTCGATGATCGAGGGGGTCGATGACAAGCACCGTCAGCGTCACGAACCGATCGCCTAGCCCATTGGTAATCATCTGGTCGTTGAGCCGGTTCAGGGCTTGTCCGAGGTCCGCTTCCGTCAGGAAGCAGAATCGGGCCTCGGACCGCAGCGAGGCCATCAGCAATGCTGCCGGCACGCCCCGGCCCGCGACATCACCGAGCGCTACGAGGAGCCGCCCATTCGGCAACGGGATGAAGTCGAAATAATCTCCGCCGACCTGATCCGCGGCAGAATAATGCGAGAAGAATTCGTACCCCGGCACGCTGGGGAGGGACTGAGGAAGAAACCCTTTTTGCACGGCTCCGGCGATCTCCATATCGCGACGCTGGAGATCCACGAGGACGGCCGATTCATGGAGCATCCCCCGCTCGATCGCCAGCGAGACTTGTTGCGCCACGCCCGTAAGCAATCGGAGGTCATCCGTGTCGAACTTCTTGACTCGATCCAGCGTGTCAATCTGAATCGCCCCCAACGGTTTTCCCTCGAGGGTCAACAGGGGAACACACATCACTGACCGAATGCGAAATTCGGCGATGATGGAGGGTGAACCCAGGGATTTATCCCTCTTAACGTCCTCGCTCAAGTAGGCGATGCCTTCCTCAATCGCCTTGTTAATGATCGGCCAGCTCAACTTGGTGAATCCTTCGCTCCCTGGGCGGAACTTCATGACCTTCGGGATGAATCGGTCCTCTTCTTGCAAGATCACGATGCACCGGTCTGCGGAGCGGAACAAATCGAACAGGATGTCGCTCACCTCTGGCAGTACCACGTCGAGTTTAAGTCCCCGCGCCAAGCGGGCGCTGATTTCTAG
>JBKJSI010000108.1:0-2522 GCA_046595915.1 Pirellulaceae bacterium | reverse complement strand
TTGCCCCGTCATATCCAAAGTTACCGCTGGCCCTGACTGATTGGCAAGGCAAATATGACAATGGAACCAAGGAATGGGCGCGGCGCAGAAATATCCCTTTTAACACCAAATTCCTTGACGCTAGTAATAACGATGTTTGGTACGATCCTACGGGCGGCACCTACGGCAATGCGATTGGTGATTTCGCAGATGGAGTCGTCAAGGATCCTTTTCCGGATACCGGTCCGCTTATTGAAACGATCTACATGGGGGACAGCCCAGCTTTTGTAGTTACTGATCGACTAATAGACGTGTACAACGCGACGCCGCCAGCGTCGGATGTTAATAGGTTTGAACTCAGAGCCGAATTTGACTTGTACATTGCTGCGCGAACGAGACAAGCGACCGGGTACTGGGGCCAATACTGGACAAAATGGATTTACAATGGAAATGGCGATGTTGCTGCGACCAGCCATGAATGGAGAGCCGATAACGCCGAGGAAGCTCAGAATACTATCGTTGTCGGAATGTTTTACGAATGTCCGGCCGGAATGGCGCCGGTCACTGGGCCAAATGCAAGTTCGGTGATTGGAGTGAACTCCGCATGGGTTCATGTAGATCTATGACCAAAACACGTTTCGCGTCACTAACAGCGCTTGTCCTGACTATCTTGTCTGCCTGCAATTCCATTGCACTTTCTCAATGGAACAGTGCTGCAAGACCTCGAGAAGAGTTAGACCTGATTTATGTTGCAGGAACTGTCGTAGAAATTCATCGCGAACCGGCGAAATGTATGTTACGGATTGATCAAGTGCTTTCGGGGAAAGCGCCAAATGCCTTAAAAGCGATTCCCATCGAGAGTCTGCTCGAAATGAGTCTGACCCCAGCCAAAATTGGTCTTGGATCAGGCACGAGTGCTTACCCTAAGGCTCCCGATGATGAAAATGTCCTTTTAGGCTCTCAACTTGTGGTCAGTTTTCAAAGCAAATCAATCACCCCTTACCGCCACTTTCCGATTCGCATTGTTGACCGATTTCACGCCGTCAACGAGTTAAAAGAACTGCGAATGAAGGCCAGATTGGCCAATGCAACTCCCGACTCTCAAGCTGCGCTAACGTCAGAATTGCTCGCCGAACTACACTCAACTGCAAAATCGCCATTCTGGGATGAACACCGGGAAGGGGCCGTTTGGCATCCGCGACTGGAGGAGACGTGTGAAGCGATCCTGGACGTCGAAACGGAAACGGGCAAGAAAATATTCGAGCCACTATTCAATAGTTTAATGGAAGACATCCATCTACGCGCGGCGCTGGTCACTTTTTATGCGAAGCGGCATCCTGAACTCGACCTGTCACGGACGATGAATGCGATGATCATCGACCTGCAGTCAAATCCTCGCACCGCACAGGACGCTTGCGCATTGCTCGCGTTAATGGACCGGATTTATGGGGTCAAGTTTGATGAATCTCGCCCCATGCAGCATGCGGGTGAAGCGGTTTTGGAGGCGCTCAATCCCAGCCTAGCCACCGACGAATTCCGACTCGCATTTGCAAAGCGCCTTTGGAATGGCGGCTGGCATGAGCCGCATCACGAGCGGCGAATCAATGCGATGCTTGCGATGCTGGAAACGGAGTCATGCGATCCGAGCACCAAGTTCATTTATCCTCCAAGCAATACCGTCGGAGACTGGCTGGTTTACGAACTGGTGCAAGGACAGCAAGTGCGACCTGGAAAGCGAGAGAGCAAAACCGGCGTTGACCTAACGAAACTCCACCTGACCGTGAGGCAACAACTGGGAATCGCAACTCTGGATCCCAATAAGAATTGAACGGTTCTTCGTAGCAGATTGCCCGGCTGGGTAGCCAGGGTCAGGTTGCGCTTACCACCTCAGTGTTTAAACAGACATCTCTCGCAACCTGCCACCAGCCGCGCAGGTCGCTTGGTTTGGGGGTGGACTATTGGTGAAGTTTATTGGCGGGTAGCCCGGTTTGGTGTACCCACAAACCGGGCGAAGCAGGAAGCATCACTCCAATCACCTCGCGCCAATCAGCGACCAAGCAGCCGATTGAAAATGAAAATCGCCTCGTGGCCAAGAAACCCGGCACAGTGCAGGCGCATCGATCGAGTGGATCGAGGAAGGCTAAGAACGGCAACGGGAGCTCCTAGCAAGGCCCAAGTTTTCAAGCCCAATCCAACCCATCCTGTTCATCCCAAAAGTTCTGTCAAATACACTCCGCAACACACTCCGCACACAACAGTAACAAATATTCAAAAATAGTTACCAAAATGACGCCACCCTCGCGCTAAAATAGAGGTGGAGCACTGCTGGCTCCATTTCCATATCCGCCACGAGGACCATTTCAATGTCGTTCAAACAATCATCAAAACCTGGTCACCTTGCCAATGGTGTGGCCATGTTGCCCCAGGGAGAGAGCATCTTGGCAATCTTGGCCACCTTGCAAAAACAAGCCCCTTTTCAACCCTCCTCTGCACCTGCAATCGCGCCCGATTCTTGCCACCAACTGCCACCATCGCCACCAACC
>JBKJSI010000073.1:0-4159 GCA_046595915.1 Pirellulaceae bacterium | reverse complement strand
CCTGGCGATCGAAGGGAACCTCCTTGCGTCGCTGGCCACCGGCTTTTCAGTGGGCGCGGCGGCTTGGCTCTTGGCGCGCGTCGTCGTCGCCCCACGAAAATCCTTCGAGGCTGTTTCTTACGAAGGCATGCGACGGTGCGAGATTCGACAATCCAGCACGACCTACTCCTGGCTGGAGCCGCTGATTGACGAACTCGCCCCGGTTTCGACCCGACCTAGTGGCTCCCCGGAAGAGGCTTATCTTAAAGTAATTCAAGCGGCGGGCCTGTCGCCGCCCTGGACGCTGGCGGAAATGAAGGCGGTTCGAAATGTGGAGGGAGTGCTTTTGGGACTTGGCGCGGGCTGCCTGGCGCTGCCCTTCGCAGGACCGATTCCCGCCCTCTTCGCGGTGCTGATCTTCGCCGCGGGCTATGTCATGTTTTCGACGGCTCGATTGAAAGAGTTAGCCGAAAAAAGGAAGCACGCCGTCCTGCGGCGAATGCCATTCGCAGTGGACCTGATGGCGCTGGTCATGGAAGCGGGAGGAACCTTTGACGACGCCCTGCAATCGCTGCTTCAGGAAAGCGCGAAGGATCCGATCGGCCAGGAATTCGCCGCCATCGACCGTGCCTGCAAAATGGGACGCTCGCGGCGCGAGGCGCTCCTCGAATACCAGGCCCGACTCGATCAGGAGGACATCCGCGAATTCGTGCATGCGGTCAACAATGGAGAGGAATTCGGTTCTCCACTGGCGCAAATTCTGCGCACCCAAGCCGATCAAATGCGGCTGAAGCGGTCGCAATGGGCGGAGAAGGCGGCGGGCACGGCGGAAGTGCAGATTGTGTTTCCGGGAATGCTGATCATGGTTGCCTGTTTGCTGGTGGTCGCCGCACCGGTTGTGTTGCGCGTGCTGGAGTTCCTGTGATGACCAAGTCAGGCTTCAAAATTACGATTCGCTCTGGAACGCAAGCCGCCGCGGAGTATTGGCTTAGCAAGCGATTGACTCGCGTGGGAGGCGCGGCGGGCTGCGATGTTCGCCTGGACGATCCCCAGGTCCCGGCGCACGCGATTTCGATCGAGCGCGTCGATGATCAGATCGTCGTCCACAATCGAACCCAGCGCCCATTTTTGCTGGACGCGACGGAATTGAGTTCCGGCGCGTCGCATCCCTGGCCCCACGCGGCGACCCTGCGCATTTCACCGCAAACGGAGCTGGAGCTGGATTGCTATGCGACGCCTGCGGGTAGTACGGCAAACGAAAGTTCCGTCGAAGAGGAATCTGCAGCGGCGGAGGAATCTTCGGTGGCGATGGCGGTGACGGCGGCGGCCCGCGGCATGGAAGCGACCCCAGGCAAGCCCGCTTCAAGCAACGTATTGCCGCTGCTGTTCATTGCGGGCTGCATCGGGATGATCGGTTTTTTGATTTACTACAAGCAAAGCGGCATGGACCGGGTCGAGTCGAAATCGAATTTGACCTGGCCGAAAGTGTGGGAGTTGCTTCCCGCGCCGCCGGAAGGCGGAGTTCCGCCGAGCACGAGCCCTGTTCAGGAGGCACTTCGCACTCGCCTTCAACTGCTCTATCGCTACCAGGGATTGGCTGATTCGGCGCAGTTCCAGCGCGCACAGGGTGAAATCATTCGCGCTATTGATCGGGAAATTGAACCGCCGCCCCCGGCAGATGCGGACGAGAAGAAGCAAGCGCTCTTCAAGCAACTCGAATCGCTGCGAGAATTTGTCAAGCGTCAGAAAGTGGGAGCGTAATCAGGCATGGCAGAACTTGCACGGTATGAGATCCTTAGCGAAATCGGCGCGAATCATCACGCCAAAGTGTTTTGTGGTTACGACACCCAAGGTGATCGCGACGTTTGCGTGTTGGAGTTGCTCGAGAAGTTTCAAAAGAACCCCGATCGCTGGAACGCGATTTGGCAACAGGTGCTCGATATCGCTCGAGTGAAGCATGAGTATCATGTGAGCGTCTATGACTTCGATCGCCAGCGGCGGTGGGTGATCGTGGAACTGATGCGCGGCAACGCCAGCCAGTTGCCGCACGCGTCGCTGGAACTCGTTCGCACGACGCTGTACCGCGGCCTCTCGGTGCTCGATCCATTGCATAGCGCGGGCTTCCTGCATGGGGATCTCCGTCCCGCGAATGTGCTTTTCGACGGCGACGGGCGCGTGAAACTGAGCTTTTCGCCGGGGCTTTATTTAGGCGATCAGATTCCCCGGCGCGAGTTCGGCCATGCGTTTTTAGCGCCGGAGATTTTTGAACTCGACCGCGGCGAAGTGGGCCCTCAGGTTGACTTATTCGCGCTGGGGATGACTGCCGTCGCGATGCTCATGGGGGATCAATTTGCGCCGAGACTCTTGCAGGGCGCCAAGGATGAAGACTTGGCTTGGCAGCGATTTCACCGCGATTTGGAGGGGCCAGCGCCCTCGACGGCCGCGCTGGCGCCCCAAACGCCGCCGGATGTCGTCCAAGTCATCGATCGCCTCATCGCGCGAAAAGTGAAGGACCGGTTTGCCTCCGCCAAGGAGGCGCTGGCCTTGCTGCAGCGACCCGTCGTGGATGCAACGGCCCCCGTGCAGACGCTGAAGCTCACCCCCTCAGCCGCCGCGGCGGTGAGCAAACCTGGCACGGCGTCGAACGTGACGCCTAGCATGACTTCTGGCATGACGCCCGCGAAGTCCAAGGTGGCACCCGCGACGAAACCATCGCCGGGCGCCAAGGGAGGGCCAGCAAAATCGCGAGCCCCTTCGGTCCATCCCGCCTGGAGTCGGGAGTGGATCAATAAGCAATTGGCCAAGCCGCTGGTGATGGGAACCGTGGTAGGAGGGATTTTGCTGGCGATGGTGGGTACCATGGCGGCGATCTCGATCAATGCGGCCTCGAAAAAGAATGCAGCGGTCACCGAGAAGCCCCAGGAGGAAGCGATCGCGAAAACCAGCGAGGAGACGGCCACCTCGGCAACGCAGCCAAAAGGCGAAACCCCGCTTGTTGCGAAGCAGCCGGTCGAGGCAATTCCCGCCAAGTCGAAATGGAAGTTGCCCGATTCGGTCGTGGCGCTCGGAGAACCCCAGGATCTGGATCAGGCGACGTTGCTGCCGTTGCGGGTTGGCGTCAAAAAAGTGGACAGCCAACTGCGACCGGAAGATGCGAACCTGACCTTTCGTCTCGTTCCTCCCGCGAGCCAGGTCGAGTTGGGCGCTGCAGAGCCCAACCAAGGCGAAATGTTGCTTCGCAAAACCGACTTCGATGAGCCGTACTACCTCGCGGAGGTGGAAACCACCCGCTCGCAGTTTCGGACTTCGCCGATGCTGAAAGATAAATTTCCCAGCGAGCCGGTGGAGCAAGGCGACTTGCCGGCGTGTGGCGTCGCCTGGGAGGAAGTCCAGCAGTTTTTGACATGGCTGGGTCCGGAATATAAGCTGCCCACGGAAGACCAGTGGGAACGCGCCGCGCGCGGGCCCCAAGGCGGATTTCCCTGGGGCGCCGATCCGCCGGACCCGCAGCGATGCCGATTGCCGTTCGCTCCGTCGATGGGACTCGTTCGAGTGACGGAATTGGAGTCGGGCGCATCGCCGGAGGGGCTAAAACACCTGATTGGCAATGCGGCGGAATGGTGCGACGACCAGTATGCGCCGGGGCAGGGCGAGATCGCCGCGACCACGACGGGCGCTGGCCTGTTCCACTCCATTCGCGGGGGAAGCTTTCGTTCGCCGCTCGATTTAACTACTTTTCGCGTTACCTGGCGGGGAAACTGCCCCGATGTCGGTGGTAGGGACGTTGGCTTTCGCGCACTCATCCGGCTCACCCCCCAACCTTAAGAGATACCTTGTGATGCGAATGTGGTTGATCTTGGTGCTGAGCCTTGGCTGCTTTCTGGCTAGCTGCCTTCTGGCTGGTAACCTTCTGGCTGGTAACCTTCTGGCAGGTAAAGCCCAGGCGGAACTGCTGGCAGGCGCCGCGCGGGCGGAGGACCCCGTCGCCATTTCAGTGGGTGACTTTTTGGAGCGGCTCGCGCTTCGGTCGCCGGAACGCAGGCCGCGGGCGCTCGCGCCATCGGGCGATAAAAGAAAGGTCCAACTCGCGCTGGTCATCGATGCGACGGCCTCGATGGAAAAAGAAATTCAATCGCTCGCGGAGCATCTGCCGGCGCTCGCCGCGATCTTCGCAGCAGAA
>JBKJSI010000836.1:0-9012 GCA_046595915.1 Pirellulaceae bacterium | reverse complement strand
CCCGCGCGGCGGCAAGGCCCGGTACCCAGTGTGCATCAACGAGCTTTTTGAGTTCCTGATCAACCTTGTTTGGGCTGAGAACTTTTTCTTCTGTCGCCATTGCACAGCCCTCGGTAGCAAGGAGTCCCATGCAGGCGCCGGCGGTCAAAGCGGCAAACTGGCGCCGCCCGATGCCGTCTACGAGAAGCGGGGCCTCGCGGGTATTTTGGTGGATAGAACGGGTGGACATTTTGTTTTCGCCTCTTACGGCTTCAGGACCGAACTCTCATGTCGATCGACGTACACGCACTGACGCGCGAATTGCATACCAAGAATGATTCCAAGATTGTAATGCTTGTCGCCGATGGTTTGGGCGGCCTGCCGATGCGCCCGGATGGAGATACGGAGCTTGAAACGGCGAAAACGCCGAATTTGGACGCACTCGCCCAAGTTGGCGTGCAGGGGCTCAGCATTCCGGTTTGCCCCGGAATCGCCCCCGGCAGCGGACCGGGCCATTTGGGCCTTTTTGGCTATGACCCGATTCAATATGTCATTGGTCGTGGCGCCCTGGAAGCGACCGGAATCGGCATCGCTCTCAAGCCAGGCGACGTCGCCATCCGCTGCAACTTTTGCACGCTCGACGCCAAAGGCAACATCAGCGACCGCCGCGCGGGTCGTATCGCTACCGAAGAAAGCGCACCGCTGGCGATCTCGCTCCGCGCGGTAAAAATCCCGGGCGTCGAGATTATTGTTGAGCCGGTGAAAGAACATCGCTTCGTAGTAGTCTTTCGCGGCCCGGGACTCGGCGACCAAGTGAAGGACACCGATCCGCAGGTGACCGGCGTGCCACCGCTTGCGCCTGAGGCTCGTGATGCGGCCAGTCAGAAGACCGCCGAGATCGCCAAGCAGTTTGTGGCGCAAGCCGAGAAGATTTTGCACGGTCATGGCAAAGCCAATGGCCTAACGATGCGCGGCTTCGCGGCGCGGCCCAATCTTCCCTCCTATGAAGAGGTCTATGGACTTCGCGCTGCGGCGGTCGCCGTTTACCCGATGTACAAAGGCCTCGCGAGCCTCGTCGGCATGGATATCGTCGGCAAAGCGCAAACGCTTGCCGAGCAGATGGAGATTCTCAAGGAAAACTGGAGCAAGTACGACTTCTTTTTCATCCACTTCAAATACACCGACAGCACCGGCGAGGATGGAAACTTTGATGCGAAGGTGAAGCGCATCGAAGAACTCGACGCCGCTATCCCGAAGATCACTGCTCTTTCGCCGACGGTCTTCATCGTGACCGGCGATCACAGCACGCCGAGCTATCTCAAGGCTCACAGCTGGCACGGCGTGCCGACGCTACTCGTCTCCGACTGCTGCCGGCCGGATCGGCTCAAGAGCTTCGGCGAGCGTCTTGCGATTGGCGGCGGGCTGGGACAGTTTGAGGCGAAGTATTTGATGACGCTGGCGTTGTCGAACGCGGGGCGGATGGGGAAGTATGGGGCGTAGTTTTTTGACTTGCGTTGCGAATCACATTCAAACTTGTGTTTTCGTAAAATGACGAAGGGGCCAGAATCGGTTGAAGACCTTTGGGGGCTGTCGCCCGGCAATGCAAAGTGCGGGCGTTACCGATCCGATTTTGGTTGCGTTGTACCACCATTTGTGGCCTGTCAATTGCGCTTTTTAGACCAACGATGCGCACAAATTACAAAACTGGAGGTTCATTCGAGTTAGGGCTTACTGAAGGGGAATTTAGCTCTCGATTTTACAAGTCGCTCGGAATTGCCTAAAACGAATGGCGAATTCGGGAGGTAAGCAAATGGCCTGTACATTTGAGCAAGTCGGTAAGGAGACGAGGATTGAGATTCCTCCACGCACAACGCTGCGTGAACTTGGCAGTACATTCATAGTTGTATTCGTTGGTTGGTGTCTTACCTGGCTTTTTGTGTGTTCCATCCAAACTTGGCAAGGGCTCGAAACTGATCCCTTCCTGGCGAGCCTGATTGGCTTACTTAGCTGCTTACCTCTCTTTATTGTGTTGTGGCTCGCAGAGGCGCCGGCCAAAGGTGTCGTCTATTTTTTGCGAGATATGCTCATTGTCGTTGTGGGTTGCGTCATTTTAGCGATTGTCTACTGCGCCATATCTCAATCACCATGGGCAAACACCACGGTGTTGTGGACGCCGACCGTTATTCTCATGGGCGCGATGGGTGGGGTGATGTCACTCGCCACCTCGGGCTATCGCGAAGAAATCCGCATTAGTAATTCAACCATTGAAGTTGCACGATCTTGGCTCCAATTGCGATTCGAAACTTATCGCTTTGAGCGAAAATATTCTGATGTCGATCTAGAACTACAATCGCCACTTTCGTTTAAAGGTCCGCCAGTTCCGCAGCTGCAATCGGTTTTGTTGTTTGACGCTACGAGAAGAATTCAGCTTGGCCTAATGCAAAGCGAAGAAGATTTGCGCCGGATTCATGCGATCCTTCAGCCGCTGGATGTGATCAACAGCGACGATGGGATTTGGGAGTTTTCTGATCTGCATCTTCGGCGGGTTTCTAAAAGCGAATTGGCTCACGCGTAGGCAATCACTTTGAAATGCGAGGCGGGCCGAATAGCATTTCCAAGAGCTTAGCCATGAGGAGTACATAACCTGTGTATCCCACGGCGAGGAATCCGCCGATGAAAGAGAGTCCAGCGAGTCGCTCGGCGATTTCGGAAATGGACCCGAATGGACCAAGAGAAAGGGCGACTAATGGCGTTAGCGTCGCGCCGAGTAGGATGAAAATGCCAATGGCTCTCGGTGTAGCCTTTTCGGCATCGACTTTCAGATAGCGTGTGATGGCGAAGAGAATGAGAGCCGGCAGCAGAAACAGTGTGAGCATGAAGCCAACGAGGAAATGAAAACGCCAAGCGCCAAGGCAAGCAGCGACTACCGCCGTGGTGATCAGCAGCGCCCAGAGGGACCACTGCGGGCGTGATGACGATGCTGTTGGAACCTTGAGAGGCTGTTTTTCCATTTGCTGTAAACCGCAAATTCGCTTGCGTTGACAAATTTAGTTCACCAACGCGTCAAACACTTCGTTACGCCATAAAATGCAATGACGAGTAGGCAATAGGCCACGCCCGCGGCGGCGCCGATCGCGGCGGCGAGGATGATTTGACAGAGCGCGCTGCCAAAGTATCCGCTGCCGATGCTGCCAGTGATCAGCCAAAAGCAATAGCCGAGTGCGAGGACCGCGCCGGTCGCCATGAAGACGTCGAGGCTTCGTCCCAAAAGCTGGGCTGGCTGCAGTCGGAAAAATCGCTCAGCCCAGGACATCAACATCGATGGAAACGCTACGAAGGCGAAGATGATGCCAAGGTTTCCATCGGAGCGCCAAATGCCAAGCGCCAAAGCGACGATGGCGGTTGCGAGCAGGAGGGAGCGCATCGACCATTGGCCAAACGAAAGGGATATCTCTTCGTTTGCTTCTGTTTGACTGCTCAATTTTGCCGCTCCCTACGAACTTCCTTCGATGTCCGCTGTCTTTGGTGATAGTAGATCATCTGGGATGGGCAAAAGTCAAAGTGAGGAGGGCCCAAAAATGCTGAAGTACATCAAGATTCGCGGCTACGAAATGGGCCTGCTCTTTAAGAATGGCGAGTTTTGCCGCCTCTTGGAGGAGGGTGCGCACTGGATTTTCGATCCTTGGGGACGCTATCGCTGCGAGGTGGTTTCGCAGCGGGAGCCGTTGCTGGCGCACTCGAAGCTCGACTTGATCGTCAAGTCAGGCGTGCTCAAGGGTCGCGCGGAAGTGCTCGACCTGCGTGACCATGAGCGGGCGCTCGTTTGGGTCGATAATCGATTCCATGCGATTTTGACTTCGGGCCAGTATGCGTACTGGACGGGTCAGAAGCAGGTTCGGGTGGAGATTGTCGATGCGCGGGAAGTGCGCTTCCTGCATCGCGAGGTCAAGGCGATCGTTCGCTGGTCTGGCGCTGCGCGCGTGCTTGATATTTGTACGGTGAAGCGCGATGCGGCGGGCGTGCTCTTCATGGATGGGCGGTTCATCGAGGTGCTTGCGCCGGGTGAATATGCGTTCTGGAAGGGGGAGGCCGATGCGCGCGTGGTCGAGATCGATCTGCGCGAAGCAATGGTTGACGTCAGCGGTCAGGAGATTATGACGGCGGACAAGGTCACGCTTCGATTGAACGCGGTCGTTACGTACAAAGTCGCTGACCCTCGCAAGGCGATTAGTCAGACGGAGGATGTGCGACAGGCGCTTTATCGCGAAACGCAGCTCGTGCTTCGCGCCCTCGTTGGCGCGCGGGAACTCGATGCATTTCTCACGGAGAAGGATGCCGTGGCGAAAGAGATCGAGGAGAACGTGCGTCGTCGGGCGGGTGAACTCGGTTTGGCCATTGCGTCAGTCGGTATTCGCGACGTAATTTTGCCTGGCGAGATGAAGGAGTTGATGAACAAGGTCACCGAAGCTCGCAAGGCTGCCGAGGCAAACTTGATTTCGCGCCGTGAGGAAACTGCGGCAATTCGAAGCCAGGCGAACACGGCGCGATTGCTGGCGGAGAGTCCGACGCTGATGCGGCTGCGGGAACTTGAAGTGTTGGAGAAGATTGCCAGCGCCGGCAAGCTCAATATCGTGCTGACCGAAAAGGGTCTGGGCGAGAAGGTGGTAAATCTGCTTTAAGCGTTGCGATCGCTAGTTTGCACTGAATGGCGAGAATCAACTTATAGCCGCTCAAGTAGGACATGATCCATCTTGAGCGGCTCTTTTTGTTTCTTGGTAATTGGACGGAATTGGCCCTTACATTCGGCATAACTCTTAGAGGGTTACGTGGCGCTCCGCAATTTCCATTTGTCGCACGCTGCTGAGAGCAGTTTCGTTCAGTGCGCAGCCGATGCTTCTAAAGATTACCTAACTGAACATCTTTGCGCAGACATTATGAACCTCCTTGCGGCAGTCGAGCGACTTCAATTCACGGCGCTGTTTCGGCCGCGGTTGGTTGCGTTGGGGTTGGGAGTCAGTGTTTGGTGCTGCGCGATCGCTTTCGGCTTTGGGCTACTGCTTCATTATAAAGGTCAAGCTGGCGACCGCGGCACTCCGCCAGGTAGCTGGCCCAGCGGGCATTCTCTCACTCGCTCGCTCCATCGTCAGACGCTCCTGGTTTTCTCACACCCTCATTGTCCATGCACTCGGGCGACATTTCGCGAACTGGATCGAGCCGTTTCGCAAGGAGTGGAACGGGCTGACGTCCATATTATCTTCATTGGCATCAACGGCCTGGCGGGGTCAGCCGCGAATACGCGCCTAGCGACTGCAGCGAGCCAACTTGGGTTCGCAAAAATCCACTATGACAATGGCGAACTCGGTAAGCTGTTTCACGTCTACACCTCAGGGCATGTTTTGCTCTATGACATGGAAGGCGACTTGCAGTTTAGTGGAGGTATTACTGCATCGCGCGGCCACGAAGGCGCATCGTTAGGTGGTGGCGCGGTGACTTCGCTTTTGCTGGGGATTCAAAGCAAGACAACCACCGCCCCAGCCTATGGCTGTCCGCTCTTCAGCAAGCAGGCCAATTGCAATACGCAACCTTGCGCTATCGCGTCAAAGGGGCCATAAGCATGTCATTTCAACTCGATGACTCCACTTTGGCGGAATGCAATTCGCTTTACCATCAGCATCGACGACGCATCTATAGTCAGACCGACTCGGTGTTTGCCAAATTGATGCTGGCACAGTGGGTTGCAGGCGTCATCGTCGCCATTTGGATTTCGCCGCTTGCCTGGGAAGGTAGTTCTAGTCATCCCCATCCGCACTTGATTGCCGGCGTCGTTTTGGGAGGTGTGATTTCTCTCTTTCCCGTGCTGCTAGCGATCTTCTACCCCGGGGACGTGCTTACTCGGCATATCGTCGCCGCAGGGCAAGCTTGCACATCTGCGCTGCTCGTTCACCTAACTGGCGGGCGCATCGAAACGCACTTTCATATTTTTGGATCACTGGCGTTTTTAGCTTTTTATCGAGATTGGCGAGTTCTAGTGACCTATTCGGCCGTCGTAACCGTCGATCACCTTGCGCGTGGACTGATTTGGCCTCAGTCGGTTTATGGAGTACTCACGTCAGGACTCATGCGATCTCTGGAGCATGCGGGTTGGGTCATTTTTGAGGATGTTTTTCTGGTTTTGAGTTGTTTACGTGCTCAAAGGGAAATGTGGGAAATCGCACTCAAGCAAACAGAACTTCGAATGATGAACTCGACGATTGAGCACCGAATCCAAGTGCGCACAGAAGAACTCGAATGCGAACGAAAACTCGCCCGCGCCTATGCGGACGAACTCGAGCATAAGAATCGGCTGCTCGACGTGGAGCGAAATAACGCCGAAGTCGCGAACCAAACCAAAAGCGAATTCCTGGCCAACATGAGCCACGAAATTCGCACGCCAATGACGGCGATCTTGGGTTATGCGGAATTACTGCTGGATGATGGCGATATTCTAAGAGCGCCGGAGCGGCGGGTCGATGCGATTCGCACCATTATGCGAAACGGCGATCATCTGCTGGGAATCATCAACGACATTTTGGATTTATCGAAGATTGAAGCGGGAAAAATGCAGGTAGAGTCGGTGCCGGTTTCGGTCATTCAGGTGATCGAGGATGTGCTGTCACTGATGCAGGTCAAGGCTTCAGCCAAGGGGCTTGCCTTGACTTGTGACTACCTGACGAAGGTGCCCGAGACGATTCATGGCGACCCGACGCGCATGCGGCAGGTGCTGGTGAATTTGGTGGGGAACGCGGTGAAATTCACGGAGGTTGGGAGCGTTCGAATTGAATGCCGATTCGCTCCTGGCGAGTCGCCTCGGTTAGAATTCGATGTGATCGATACCGGCCTTGGAATGACTTCGCAGCAGCTCGACAATTTGTTTCAACCCTTCGCCCAAGCCGATACTTCGACTACCCGGCGATTTGGCGGCACGGGATTGGGCCTCACCATTAGCCGGCGGCTCGCCCAAGCACTCGGCGGTGATGTGAAAGTGGTGCAATCGATCTCGGGCGAGGGGACGCGAATTCGTTTGACGGTGAAAGCGAATGTTGCCGATGGTACAGCGCTTGTGCGCCCGACTCTCCACGAAGAGGTCGTTGATTCTCCAACTGCTTCGCCGACCAAGGAAACTAAGACAGATTGCCTGACTGGCGCTCGAGTGCTATTTGCCGAAGATGGGCCGGACAATCAGCGGCTGATTTCGTTTGTGCTCAAAAAGGCTGGCGCCGAGGTGAATGTGGTTGAAAATGGTCGCCTAGCCGTCGAAGCGGCGCTTGCGGCGCGAGATAGCGGCATGCCATTCGATGTCATCCTCACCGATATGCAGATGCCGGAAATGGATGGGTACGAGGCAGCTGCGCTACTGCGGGCGGAAGGCTATCGCGGGCCGATCATCGCACTGACGGCGCATGCAATGGCAGGCGATCGTGAGAAGTGTCTCAAAGCTGGCTGTGACGACTTCACGACGAAGCCAATCAATCGGTCGGCGCTAATCGCCATGGTGACTGAATACTTCCGCCGCGGTGATCGCGATCGGTCTTCGATGACCGAGTCAGTCGTTAGCGAGCCGAGTTAAGCTGCCCCAATACACTGGTGAAGATTTGCTTCGTTTGCCCTCACCCAAGAAACAGAAAAGGTCATGGCGTTCCGCTCCGTCGGCCCGCCATGACCTCTATCCTGAAACGGGGCTACTCCGTGCCCCGCCCTCCCGGTTTTCTCATTAGTTGTTATCGGCCCCCGAGGCGGGGGCTGTCGCACGGATTCTGCGGAATTTAGTCGTCGCGTGGTTACCCGCATCGCTTTGTTCGGGACCGGTAAGCTCTAACGACTTGGTCGAGTTTTCGGGGGTCAATCTGCGGGAAGTAGCATTGCGACGCGAAGACTGTGGAGCGGGGGCGGGAGTAGGCTCCTCGATTGCTTCGCTGGATTCTTCTTCGTTCTCCTCGGACTCTTCTGCGTCTGCGGGAATAGGCTCTGTTTGGGCCTCGGATCTGCGTAAACCGGCTAGCGAGGCTTCTGATTTTCTTGCAGCGGTGGGGTTGGTAGATGCGCCGGCGCGTTCGTCGCGGCGGTCGCGCCAGCGTTGCCAGTAATATCCGGGTGGAAGGGCCGTTCCGGTGGCCTGTTTCCAACGTTGGATGTCTTGGTTGGAGCCGTAGCGGTAGCCGAAGAGGGCGTAGCCATAAGGCCCATCGGCTTTGTTGCCGAAGGTGTAATATTCTGAGAGCGTCATGCCCCAGGCGGGGCCTTTATAAAGGTCGGGATAGTAGCGGGGATTGGCGGGGCCGCTGCTACGGGGAAATTGCGCGGAGGCGGCGCTGGTCAGCGTGAGCACGACGCCCACCGAGAGGCTCAGCGCGAGGTAGGATGTTCGAAGCACGTTGAATTCACTCCGCGGGGGTTGGCGGCGCCTCGTCAAGATTGGCCCATCGCGTAAACTCTGACGGTTTTCCGTGATGGATGAATCTTGATGGGCGTTATGCCGCTAGTGTGTCACCTGATCTGTTGCGGCGGGAGCATTTTGCTGCTGACGATCGCACTTTGGCGACTGCGCGGCACCACGCTCGTTTCTCCACTAGGGTGGAGCCTCGGTGCGGTATCGTCGATCGCCATTGCCGAGGTCGTGCTTTTTTTCCCGCCTATGCCCGGCGTGACTTCCTGGCAGAGTTTAGTGCGATACGTCGCGGGGACCTTGACGCTTCTGCCGACGATTTCGATTCTTGGCGCCAAGCGGCCGCAGGCGATCGTCTGGAATTACATCGTCGCGTCGCTCTGGATTGTGCTCATCATGCCGGCGGTCGAGGTCTTGCTACTCAAGCCACAGCAGACTTTTGAGATCTATGCATTCGGGCCTTGGTTGATATCGGGGCTGATTTTTTATTCGGCGATTCATTATGCGGGGACGCGAATGAGTTTGCCGGGTCTACTGGTTGCGACTGCTCAAGTGTTTTATCTGGGAGGCCATTTGCCGTTCGTGGTGTTTGATTTGAAGTCATATGGCGG
>JBKJSI010000503.1:0-18867 GCA_046595915.1 Pirellulaceae bacterium | reverse complement strand
GACGAGCCGATCGCAAACGAAGGCGGCATCGCCGGCGAACTACCGGTTGCCAAAATGCAGTGATCAAAGGTGAGTTGCTTCTCAGGCGGAATCGAAGCGTCATCGCCTTCAAGCTTGAGCGTAGTCGAATTCTCAAAAACACCTTTGGCATTGATGACGTTGACTTTGCGACTTCGCGCGAGGCCTTTTAGACCGTTGGAAAGCGTCGAAATGACCTTGTTTTTACGCTCGCGAACTTTATCGATCGAAATCTGCGGCTTGTCATAAACCACGCCCCAATCGTCGCGCAGTTCATCGACTTCGGAGATGACGCGCGCCACATGCAGCAGCGCTTTCGATGGAATGCAGCCACGCAAAAGGCAGGTGCCGCCCAGTCGACCCTCTTGCTCGACCAGGGTGACTTGCATCCCTTCATCCGCAGCTAAAAACGCCGCCGCGTAACCACCGGGACCACCGCCAAGTACGACGAGTTGCGAATGCATGAGCCGCCTCCAGATTCATCGCAGCTCAAGAGCATGCCGCGAAAAGCAACGGTGCTGAATCGACCAGCTAAAATACCAATGCGGGGATAGAATCACCCCGCATGCAACGCGCGCCGGCGCAAAACGCCGGCGTCTTAACGATCCTAATCGTGGGGACACTATCGTCCCATGAATTCCGTAACCGTCTTGATGTCGACCGGCAGGCTAACATCCATCGGCCCGGGCAAGCCGATTACCGAGCAACGCAAAGCGTCCTGGTCAAACTGGAGCCAGTCTGGCGTGTTGGGCGACGAATCCGCCAGTACCGCCTTGTAGACAAGGTGCAATTGCTCGCGACCTTTCACGGTGATCACATCGCCAGCTTTCACGATATACGAAGGCGTCGTCACTTTAATGCCATTCACTTGGAAATGGCCATGCGCGATACCCTGACGAGCCTGCGGGCGCGTCTTGGTAAAACCACCGCGTCGCACGACATTATCGAGGCGACGCTCGCAGATCATGAGCAGGTTTTCGCCGGTGTTGCCCTTCATGGCGCCCGCTCTGGCGAAGTAGCGGCGAAGCTGACGCTCGCCGAGGCCGTAGTAATATTTGACCTTCTGCTTCTCATTGAGCGCGGCGCCGTAATCGGTGCGACGCTGCTTGGGATGCATACCGGGAGGATTGGGCCGCTTCTCAAGAGCCTTCGAAGCACCAGCAGTTTCAAAAACCATGGCCCCGAGGCGTCGATTGACGCGCCCCTTGGGCCCCGCGTAACGGGACATGCGATCACTCCCAGCGCTGACCTGGCTACGCTGAAAAACAAGTTTTGCGAACTATTTCAAAGTGCGAATAAGACCGCCAGGAGGCTTGCTTTAGCGGTTTTTCAACCAAGCGAAGCGGGTCACATCGCGAACCGGACTCCCCAGAGGGACCAGTCGAGCCCTGGATTATGGCAAATCCCGCTAAACCGACAAGGGGAATCCTAACACTTGCCTGTAGGAGAAAGCGGAGTACTACGAAGACTTTGGGGTTTTTCGAGCGACTTCCGTTGTCTTTCCGCGAAAACCGCGTCGATGAGGAGTTGGCCCGCGTGAAAAGTGACTAAGGGCAAAATGCTGGTTTGCAGTTCGCCGGCCATCGGGAGGCCGATCATGAGGGTCTTTTGGCTACCGGCAATCCCCACTGCGATGCCATCGGGTTTCGTAATCTTGAGAGTGGCGGAGAGGGCGACGCCCATAAACAACACAAACGTGTGAATTGCTAGTACGGTCGTGATCATGAGGAGAATTTGGAAACCCGTCGGCGACGTGGCGGTTGCTTGGTGAAGGCGCTCGCCGGTTTTGACCGCGCCGAGCAGGATTACGAACAAAAGGCCTGTCTGCGTCAGAACACCCAGCCAAGACCGATGCCGATCGCAGAATGCACGAATAAGGTCGATTTGCCGGGCAAATTGAGCGAGAATCAAGGGCAGAAGCACCAGGAGCGAAAGTTCGGTGACCTTGTCCCATACGTTGAAGTTTTGAACTTGTTTTCCGGTTAGCAGAAGTACGAGAAGCGGGGTAATGACGAAGCAGGTTCCGTTGGTGATGACCGTTACCATTAGTGAAATGGCGTCGTTGCCGCCGGCGCGGCGGGTCCAGACAGAGGCACTCGCCATGGAGCAGGGCATCGCGGCCGCAAGCAGGACTCCGCCTTGGAACTCGCTGTGTAGCAAGGGAACCGCGAGTAACGCTAGCAGCGGCGTGACGAGCCAGTTGAGGCCAACGGCGAGAATTGTGGGGCCGGGTTGGCGGAATGCTCGAAAGAGGGCGTCGGTCGGCAACGCGAGGCTCATCATGAACATCACGAAGAAGACAATGCCTTGTTGGCCGCGAGTTTGAATCGCTTCGGTCAATACGGGCTTAAAAGCCCAAGGAAAAGCCATGCCAGCGGCGAGGATGATAGCAAGCCAGACGAGGAACCAGTTCGCGAAATAGAAGCGAGCAAGGCGACTGCCGAACGGGGCGTCAATTCTCCCTTTGGGTCCAGCGTCATCCTGACTAGAATGCCCCTGACTTGGTGACACAGGCTGGCTCATCCTTTGCGCCGCTTGATTCTGGCTTTCATTACGACCCCAAAGAACATCGTTAAAAACATGCTCCGCTATTGGACTGCTGGCGAATCACACGGCAAGTCGCTTCTGGCGATTGTCGACGGCTTTCCCGCAGGCGTCCAGGTGAGCACTGACGGGATCGACCAGGAACTCGCACGTCGCCAAGGAGGCTATGGCCGAGGCGGACGGCAACGAATTGAGACTGACAAAGTCGAAATTCTCAGCGGTATCTGGAAAATGCAGTCGGTGGGGAGCCCGATTGCCTTACAGGTCATTAACAAAGACTACAAACTAGAGCGACTGGAAGATCTCGAACGCCCCAGGCCCGGACATGGCGACTTGACCGGCGCGATCAAGTATCTCGGAAGTATTCGCGGCATTTTGGAGCGAGCGAGCGCAAGAGAAACGGCGGCGCGTGTCGCGGCAGGCGCACTTTGCCGCCAATTGCTGTCGCAGTTTGGTATTGAAGTGATTGGGTACGTTGTAGAACTCGGCGGGGTTTCGCTTGCACCGGATGAATCGATGGCTAACGCATCGATCTCTGATCGCCGAACTGCTCGCGATGCAAGTGAGCTCTATAGCTTGGCAAAAGGCAAGGATGAGAGCGTCAAGCAGCTGATCGATGAAACAGGCAAAGCAGGCGATACGCTTGGCGGCATTGTTGAAGCGAGAGTCGAGGGCTTGCCCTTTGGCCTCGGGACGCATGCCCAATGGGATCAGAAGCTCGATGGCCGCTTAGCGCAAGCCGTGATGGCGGTTCAGGCGATCAAAGGCGTCGAAATTGGTTTGGGTTTTGAAGCGGCGCGGCGGAGGGGGTCAGAAGTACACGATCCGATCCAGTTTGACGAAGCTGCACGAAACTCGCCGACGCTGGGCTATCGACGGCCCACCAACAACGCCGGCGGCCTTGAGGCGGGAATGACCAACGGCCAACCGCTGGTCATTCGCGCGGCGATGAAGCCGATTAGCACGCTGCGAAAGCCGCTCGAATCGATCAATCTCAGTTCGAAGCAACCAGAACCGGCGGAATATGAGCGAAGCGATGTTTGCGCCGTGCCAGCAGCGAGTGTGATTGTCGAAAATGTCGTCGCATTTGAAGTTGCGGCGGCGCTGATTGAGAAATTCGGCGGCGATAGCCTGACCGAAATGAAGGCTAGGTGGAATCTCTTTCAGGAGTTGGCGAAGGCGAGATAGTCGCTTCCGTGAACGTGCCGCAAGGATGCAGCCCATGACTACTTCCACTCGAACACTTTTTTGTCGCATCGCTTTCGTGCTGCTCGTCGCGCTGCCGACCTGCGCGACGCTCGGTTACGTTGCTAGCGCGACTCTCAATCCCGTGGAATTGACTCCGAAAGCGTGGAGCTTGCAGCTTTCGAAAGAGTCGGGGCTAGAGATCCATATCGGCAAAATGGAGCGAACGGCGCTTGGCGTCTTTGTGCTCGAGCAATTTGAGATCGGCGACCCAGAATCGGACGCGATTTGGATTTCAGCACCGCGCGTCGAAGCGATGATCGATGCAAAGGGACTTACCCTGGTTACCAGCAATGCATCGATCAAGGCGGGGTCGCTGCGAAAAATCGAAGAATATTTACAGCATCGCGTATTGCGAGGGCGAACGAATGATTTTCAGCCGCTCACGCTGCGGGCGACCGATTCCAAACTGGTGCTCTCCGACGAAGCGGGCACGGTGCTACTAATGCCGGAGCTCGACTTGGTCACGCGACAACAAAAGGAAGGGCCGGAACTCGAAGTCAAGGCAAAGGTGATTGAGGATGGCGCCGAAGTTTGGGCCGCGCTCTGGGCTTCTCGCATTCGCAGCAAGGGGCAGGCGAGCACGAAATGGGAATGGGGAATCGATGGCGGCGAGGGACTCTCGGCGCGGACCTTGGCGGAGTTCTCACCCGAGTGGAAAAAGCTCGGTCCGCATGCCAAATTTCGCGGCAGCATGGTCGATTTTGGCGATGAGCAAGCAAAGTACCAACTGAGCGGCGTTCAGATTCAGGACATTGATCTTGCGATCTTGGGCGATGCATGGGGAATCGAGGGACTGACAGGCTTCGGTTCGCTCAGCGGAACAAGGCAAGGCGAGAAATCGGGAGAACTCGAACAGGGCGCCCATGTTGAATTTCGAAGTGGCAAGATCGCTGCTCTATTTGGTGACCTACGCATCCAGCAAGGCTCTTGTGATGGCGCCTTGCTGGCCAGAGTAGCCGGCGCACTGCATTTGGAAACCTCTGACGGGTTGCTGAAGCAGCGGTTCATCAGCTTTGATGAGTGCGCTATCGCGATGGAGATGCGTGGCGAGAGTCTTCGCTTCAAAGGCTTGTTGGAAAACAGCGGTGTAATAGAACGCAATCGCGAACAGCTGGCTTGGTTCAATCCCGTTCAGAAAATCCGAAACGCCCATGATGTGGTAGCAATCATCCTCTCAGAAGTTCACTCTGAGACGCTGCCGACTTCGCAGTGGATTGCGGCAATGCCAGCTTCGAAGGGCACGATCCCGGCTGCGTCTACGGCTCGCAAGCCGAGTAAGACACGTTAACGTTTGAGAAGCCATTGGCGCACGGCAAGGCCGAATAGGAGTGGCAACACGCCTGAGGCGCCTAAAATGATCCCTAGCCATTCACGATCGGCTGCCCATTGGCCGAGAATCGCGTAGCCGAGTGATATCGCCGTGTTGGCGAACAGCGTTGGCCAAATGAACGTGCGAAAGGGGATGCGTTTGGCCGCGACATAGATGAGAACGATTTCCGCAACGAGAGGAATGCCTCTCGAGATCACGATCGCCCAAGGGCCCCATCGGCGGACGCTCGATTCGGCAACCGCGGCTTGCTCGCTCGTGAGGCGACCGATTTTGAGAATGGTGGCAGATCTGCCCAAGCTGTAGGCGGTAAGCGCGGCGAGCATCATTCCCAGATCGCTTGCCAAGAACGCTTGGAACCAGCCAAGCTTTGCGCCCGCGAAGGTGGTGACCACACTGGAAGGAATCGGCAAAAGGATATCGGCCCACAGAAGTCCCGCGACGATGGCCCAGACGGCCGCGGGCGACATCGGTTGCTCAACCCATTGTCGAACAAGGCTCTCCATTTGCCGGCCAAAGAGCAGAAACGGAATGATCGTTAGCACCAGCACGATCGCGATGAACCGCCAAACGAGTCCAGCCCCGACTTTCGCCGTGGCGGATGGTTCTGGTGGCGCAGTTTCCGTTGGCATTGATCTCTACTCGTTTGACGCTCGGGCGGTCTGACCTAGGGTTTCAGCAGCGCCTCAGCGCTACTTCTGCGATGGTTTAGCCAATTCGTTTGTGCAGGTGTGATATGACGATTGATCGAATTCCGCTATGGGTAGCGATGTCGCTTCTGGGCCTCTCCGCTGTTGCCAAAGGCGACGACGAGATACCCACACCGAAAGCGTCGGCGGCGGTTACCCAGGACGACGCGAAACAAGAAGCTATATCCGCTCCGGCCAAGCTGGAGATTTTTGATTGGGCCCAGGACCAAGACCTGGCTATTTTTGATTTCGAACAGATCCCGAGTGTGCTCAACGAGAAGCGATCGGCCAATTCGGAAAAGCCGACTCTTTCTAAGTTCGATGTTTCGGCGAATGCGAAGCCGGATGTGAAGAAAGATCGCGAAATCCAGCACTACGCCCGGCTCTTTCGGATTTGGACGTTTGAATCGTTTCGGCACGACAGCCAGGAATATCGCCGACGAATGACCTCGGCTCAAAATGTCTTGCGAGTTTGGGAATATGAAGGCTGCGATGAAGCCAAAAGGGCTGATCTCAAGCATTGGTTCCACCAAGCTGCTCTCGCGAGCGCCGCTGGCAAACCGCTGCCGGAGTGCGAGTTTCTTGATCCAGCGTTGCTCGACCAAATCGCTCAGGGGATTCCTTTTACGGCTCATGGTGGACCAAAAGCTGCGATTGCTTTTGCTCGCGCGATGATTCGTGGCTCACTCGAATGGGCCGCACCGAAGGGGATGATTGGAACCGCGCTCACGATGCCGTTGCCTTTTGAACTGCCCGATCCATCGCTAATTGTTGGCAGTGAGCCAAAGCCCGAAGTGAGCCAGCCTGCCGAACCAGTGGCGGATCTTGAAATCACGCCTGTAGCAGAGCCAGCGGCGAGCGAAACGCTGGATAGCAACCCTGCTCAGGTAATAGATCCGGCTCTGCCGACGGTTTCGCCTTAATTCGGTTTATCGAAAGTTGATTCATCTATCTCGGGCGCCGAAGCTGCTTCGGCGCCGCTTGACATGAGCGTTCCTCGGATGAGGAGCAGGATCGAGCCGAGCATCGCGCCGCTCAAAAGGAGTGCCGCGATGAGGCACACGGTGAAGCGGTCGCGCATTAGCAAAAGCGCCGGCGGTTCAGGGCTTTTGGAAACTCGCCGCTTCACTGGTGGCAAGGCTTCCGCATTCTTATCTGTCTTTTTCTCCCCTTTCTCAGCATCGGCGAACGCTTTGGCGTCTTTAGCAACATCGTCGCGCCAGCGGTCCCATTCGGCTTGGCCTTGTTCGTTGCCGTAGGTTTTCAGTGCGGCGTGGCGGAGGTAGTTCATCCCGTAAGCCACGCCGGCGAGGGCGGCGATGAAGATGCTGCCCAGAATGACATTGAGTAGGAGATGCCGGTTCAAATTCGCCTGCCTCCGAACTAACGTTCCGAACCGACGTTACGGCTTTTTGAAGAGTTCGATCGCCGAGGTGGCCATGATGTCGACGCCGGTGATCAGTGTAAGGTCAAAATCAGGATAGTAGAGCGGCGAGTGGAGCGAGGGGGGCGTTTGGCCGAGTTCTTTCCAGCGGTCGAGGCGGCGTTTTTCGACGGAGCCAAGCCGGAACATGTGAATCGGAACGCCCTCGCGGCCGTAACGGCTAAAGTCTTCGCCGCCCATCACGGGCTCGGTCGGGACGAGATTTGCCTCGCCGATCGCTTTGCGAAAGATGGGGGCCAGGCGTTGAGTCAGCTGATCATCGTTATAGAGGGCGGGCGTGCCTTCCGTGATTTTGATGACCGGCATTTTCTCGGAGCCGGCGCCTTTGGTAACCGCTTCGGCTTTGCGTTTAATCGCCGCCAAGATCGATTCGCGGGTTTCATCGCGATAGCTGCGGACGGTGAGTTGCAGGTCGCAAGAATCGGAAATGATGTTGTGCTTGGTGCCGGCGTGGATCGACCCGACGGTGACGACAGCGGGATCGGTTGGCTTGCGTTCGCGGCTGATGATGGTTTGCAGTGAGAGGATAAACTCCGCCGCCATCACGACGGGGTCGATGGTGCTTTGGGGTTCGGCGCCGTGGCCGCCTTTGCCGAAAAGAGTCACATCGACGCTATCGACATTGGCAAGCGTGTATCCGGCGCGGTAGCCGACCATTCCGGCGGCGAGGCCGGCGTCGACGTGAGCGGCGAGTGCGAAGTCGGGCTTGGGGAATTTCTTGAACAGACCATCATCGAGCATCGCTTTGGCGCCGCCGCCGGTTTCTTCAGCGGGCTGGGCGATCAGCATCAGCGTACCCTTCCATGCACCCTTGTTTTGAGCCAGGTAACGCGCGGAACCGGTGAGCACGCACATGTGAACGTCGTGCCCGCAGGCGTGCATGACGCCCACTTCGGAGCCCTCGGCGTTTTTCACTTTGACTTTGGAGCCGTACGCGAGATTGGTCAGTTCGGTAACCGGCAGGGCGTCGAGATCGGTGCGGAGCATGATCGTCGGTCCGTCGCCATTCTTGAGGATCGCGACGACCCCATGGCCGCCGACGCCGGTCGTGATTTCAAAACCCTCGGCTTTCCAGAGTTCGGCGATTTTCGCAGCGGTTTGCTTCTCTTGATAAGACAGTTCTGGATTGGTGTGCAGATCGCGGTAGAGGTCTACGAGTGGCGGCAGGTTCTTTTTGGCCCATTCGCCGGGGTCAATCGCGGCTGGTTCCTGGCCTGCCGCTGCGGCAATTTGAACGAGGATTACTAGAATGAAACCCAATCGCGGAAAGCCAGCTTGCGAGCCCAGCCAGCGTTTCGTTATCTTTCCCGCATTCATTTGGCGCCCTTCTCTATTCTTGGGCCAGCCCACGTTATTTTTGGGCTGGCCTTTTCTGTTTCTTGGTTGATCGAATCTTGATGGTAAGGGGCGCGAATGCCGCTTCGCAACCGCCACACGACACCCCTGGACGATAGAGCCAGCTCATGCGACCGGCATTGTAGTCAGATTTGAACTGCGGGGTTGAGATTGCGTCATCCCTCAAGTCGAACCAAATAGGTAAGATGTAGGCATCAGCCGCCGATTGGGTTTAAAAGCGATTTGTTCTCGAAAGGACTTGAATGCGTCGAGCGCGAGCGATTATTTGTGGCCTGTCGCTCGCCGTTTCGATTGCGAATAGCTGTGCGGGGCAAGAGAAGTCGAAGGGGGCTGACGCAAGCTATGACAAACTTTTGCAGCGGCTGCAGAGTGATAGCTATGAAGAGCGGGAAGAGGCGACTGCGGCGATTTTGGAACTAGGATCTTCCATACGCCCTTGGGTGGTGCGGGGCGTAGCGAGCTCGAATCTGGAACTTCGGCTGCGGTGTGAACAGTTATTGAAACGGATTGATAGCTCGGCATTTGCGCGGCGCATCGCCGAGTTTCGCGTCAGTGGGGAAATGAAAGCGAGTTCGGATTTGCCCTGTTGTGCCGAATTCCTTTCGCTGTTCGGCGACGATGAGCGGGCGCGGGCGCTTTACTGTGACATCGCGACAAGCGAGCGGGGCCTATTGGAGTTGGTGGCGGATTATTTGCGGACAGAGCGGGAATTTGACATCAAGATTTCTGAAGCGGAGCGTCGCGCGAGGTTATCGCTTAAAACGAGGCCGATTCAGCAGACGCTGAATGATGCGGCTGATATATGGACAGGTGAAGCCTCCACTTTTCGACCGGGTCGTGCGGCCAGTAATTTGAACATGAGGGTGGAGACGCTTAGCGCGAGCATGTTGATCGCGAACCTACCTGGTCTCCAAGAGCAAAAGGGAATCTCGGAAGCGGTGTACGGCTATTTTCGCAGCCCGGCAAACCTCGTCGCCATTCGCAAGAGCCCTCACTTTGCGACGATTCGCGGCGGCGCCGCCAAGTGGCTTCGTGGATCGGAAGTGAAAGTGCAGCCGCTTTCGATTGCAATGCGATTGGGGCTTTCGGAGGTTGCGATTGAACTCGGCCGCAAGGCGGTGGAAGCCTACGCCAACGACAAATCGGCGGATGCCGATGATGCGGGGCATGCGATGATGACGGGCACGACCTTAGGCATCATCGCTTGTGGTCGCTTTGGCGATGAAACGGATATTGATCGCCTGGCGCAGCTGCTAAACAAGGAAGTCGTCATCCAAACTTGGATCACGGTTGATCAAAAAACTTCGACGGGGCAAATACGAGATTTGGCGCTCGCATATTCTGCGCACTTAGCGGGAATCGACGCGAAGGAACTGGGGTTCCCGCTCTTAGAAGCCAACGCTGAAACGGTCTATGCACCGTACAGCATCACGTTTCTTGATGACGCTCAGCGCGAAGCAACGCACAAAGAATGGACAAAGCGGCGAGGACAAAGGCAGCAAAAATTCAAGCCGAGTCCTCGGCAACAGCCGAGAAAACCTGATGCCACACCTCCCGGCAAATCAGGGTAATTAACTACCGCGAGTTGCTCGCAAATCAGTGGAAGAGATATCGAGGCGGAAGTCCTGTTCGCTTATGCCCTCGCAGAGTTTCGCGAGCGCTGGCGTGACTTCCGTTGGATCGAACTCGCGAAATGCACCATCGACGGTTCTGCCGAAGACTAAAAAGCGGCTGCCGAGTTTTGCGAGTTCCGAAATCGCCGCGTCGCGTTCGACGTCGCCGCCATAGTATTTGGGATGAGAAATACGACGAATTGTGTCGACGCCGACGAGGAATGTGCAGCCAGGAAAAACTTGTGCCTTTTGTACAAAGGTTGGCACACGAGTGAACACGATTTCTTCGGACGAACCGAACTGAGTCGCGCGTCGGGACATCTCGATAAAATCGAGAGGCGGCTTTTCGACATTGCGAATCGAGATTTCGTGGATGATTCTGAATCGTTGCGACGCATAGTGCGCGATTTGTTGGTGACCGTCGTGGCGTGGATTAAAGGCGCCAGAATAGATTGCGACTTGCGATCCTGAATTGGGAATCATCTCTCCAAACTCGTCGCCATTTTTTCCGCTTGTCCAAGAACAATCGCCAGCAAGTATTTTTTTCCATCCCTCGGGCGCATCGAATCGTTGATAGTCGATTGGCTCGTCCTCCTTGCCAGTCGCCCAAGCGAGAGCTTTTTCGCAAGCTTCGGCATTGAGCAAATTCAGAAGGAGTGAGGAGGCGACTTGATCTTCTTCAACACGAGTCCGCCGGCCTTTTTGAAGCTGAACTGAGGCGATCAGCGTTGCCGAGGCAGATTGAACGGCGACATGGATTCGATGATCGCCATGCTTGGGCCTTTCGCTGGCCAGACTCGCAGTGCAGCCAACGCCGAGTAGTTGCACTCTCTCATTCGGTGTTGACTCGGTTAGGGCGCTTGCACGCTGGAAACATGCCATCGCCATCGCTCGAGCCGTTGCCTCGGAACAGAATTGATCAGGCTTACCACCTAACAATTTAGTTAGAGCGGTGCTGGCGTAAGGGACCGTTGCTTCGAGGATGCTGCGCGATGCGCCGGGCGTTGTTAAGAGCTCAGCAATGGCCCCAATGCCGCCGCCGGTGACTGCGAGGACGATTTTGCGGCCAGAATCATGTATCGCGCGGGCCAAGTCGCTCATGTGAACTTAGATCGAGTTGGTGTGTCATGTTGACCAAAACCCACGCCGAGTATACTCACCCGATGGACAAGCTCGACAGCGACGTAAAGAGTTCCCCAGCGGGCCTTTCGCCGCTAGCCGTCGGCACCATCTGCGGCCTGCTTGCCGCCGTCGGCTATACAATTACGAACGCTTGCCTCAAGCAAGTTGCCGACCAAGACCTTAATGCATTTTGGGTCTCGGCAGTGAAAGCTTTCCCTACCTTGCTGATCTGTGCCCCGTGGGCCTACTACCAATCGCGCATCGGCCTGCGAGTCATGCCGGAATCAAAGGTCTTCTGGCTCTTATTCCTTTCCGCGTTCGTGGGTCAAATTGGCGGAAATGCGGGCTTTCAGTTTGGCCTACAGTATGTGGGAATCGCTATTAGCGTGGCGATCTGCCTCGGCACGATCCAGATTTTCGGCGCGATCCTGGGGCGAATTTTTCTGCTGGAACCGGTCACCATTCGGGCAGTAGGCGCGATAGCCCTTTTGATCGGCGCACTCGGTGCGCTTTCGATGGGAGCGAAGATCGATACCAAGTCCCACACAACGCTCGAAATCGCGATGGGGATTGGCTCGCTCTGTATCTCCGGCTTCGCATATGCCGTAATCGGTGTCGTCATTCGTTACGGAGTAACAGGCCGTACAACGATCGCTTTCACCCTGAGCATCATCGGCAGTGTTGGGGTTTTGTCTCTGGGCACGCTCGCGTTCTCCCAAATCGGCTTCTCGGGAATGGCGGCGACTACGGTCAACCAATGGAGTGTCATGCTCTTGGCGGGCCTATTTAATGCCCTATCGTTCCTAGCACTAACAAAAGCCTATCAGGCAACAACCGTGACGTATGTGGCAATTATGAACGCCTGTCAAACCGCGATGGCGGCTTTAGTGGGAGCGATGTTTTTTCGAGAGAAGTGGACCGTTTCGCTGACCGTTGGCCTCATATTGACGGCGCTTGGCGTAACTCTGATGGCGCTAAAGAGGGGCCGGAAATGTGGCCAAGCGCCGGAAGAAGTCATTCACGAGCCATAAAGATGGCTCGTTTCGTTTAACCGCGAAGCGATTTTCGTAGGCTCGACGGCGTCGCAAACTCCGCGAATTTGGCCTCGAGAGCGCCCAATTTCGCGGTCAATTCTTCGCTAAAGCGTTCTAGCGAGTCGCTTTCCGCCACGAAGCCGTCGACAGCGACGCCCGCTTGGTGAGCGCCGAGCTCTAACTTGGTCTTATGTATTTCTGCTGTCGGTGACATGTGGATCACCCCGCCTACGAGGTTTGTGCTGCCAACGCATCTATTAGATGCAAGCAGAATGCCAATAGTTCACCCAATTGGCGCCAATTATCGCAAAGCCTTTGATTTCAATGAGTTAAGTGTGATAGCCGGCGGAGGTCCCCCGATTTCACGTGCCAAATGATGCACTGATCTTTCGCAAAATGAGATTCGATTTCGCAACAGCTGCCGAACTTTCGCGCGTAAGTTTGGTTCCCAGCGTCGCTTAGGGAGATGTTGCTCTTTGGAATCCGCAGCTTGGCTTGAGGATTTTTCTCAAAAATCCACCAAGAACGCGGTTATGCCAGCGAACAACCTCCAGTGACAAATGCACCGTCGGCCCCAAGGGAAGAAACCCGCCGATGTACTGGGCTTATTTGCTCGAGCCTGTTTGAGCTTGAGAGCCGTCGCTGTGTGCAGGAGTAACCGTCACGTAACCGGTGGGAGGAAAGATGAAGATGTTGAAGAAAACCATGTTTGTGGGTGGCGGCCTGCTGCTGTTGGCGGGCCTCGTGTTTGGCCGGTCGCTACCGAGCCATGTCGGGGTATGGATGGGCAAGGGCCAGTCCTTTGTTCGCAATGCTACCCCAGTGTCGTATGACCTTGATCGCCTCCGTGGCATGGTCAAAGGTCTCGACCCCGAAATTCGAAACAACGACTATGTGATCGCCCATGAGGAGATCCAAATTGCTCATCTCGAGGCGCAAATCGCCAAGGATGAAGAGTCACTCGCCAAGGACAAAGCCGACATCCTCGTGATGAAGGCCGATCTCGATTCGAGCAAAGATAGCTTCGTCTACTCGGGCAAGGCTTACACCTCGGATCAAGTTCGCAATGACCTCAAGAATCGCTTTGTGCGATTTGAGACCAACGAAGCCACGCTGAAGAGCCGCAAGGAAATCCTGGCTGCTCGCCAAGCTGGCCTCAAGGCTGCGATTGATAAGAGCAAAGAAATTGCCGCTCAACGCCTCCAGCTCGACGCCGAAATTGCCGCCCTCGAAGCTCGCCAAAAGAGCCTCGAAGTCGCCCAAACGGCCAGCAAGCTCAACGTTGACAACAGCCAATTGGCCCACACTCGCGAACTGCTCGACGAAGTAAAGGCCAAGATCGAAGTCAGCGAAAAGCTGATCCACAGCGAAACCAAGTATTCGGGCGCGATCGTGATTGATGCTCCTGTCGATGAGAATATCACCGACCGGATCGCCAAGAAGTTTGGGCTGGAAACGAATAACAGCGCGAACGTCGCAACGAAGAATGCCCAATAACTTTGGGTGACGCTGATAGCCTTCAGTAACATTCGCCGCGACACTTGGTCGCGGCCTCGCAACAGAAAAGGGGTGCTGGCCAAGCCAGAACCCCTTTTTTTGTCGTTCAGGACAATCGAAAAACCTTCCTCTCGCGGAGCGAGGGGCTAACTTCGAGATGGCAAGCAGTCGGAATTATGCAGCCAACGCTTGAGATGATCGAAACGCAGTTGATGCTCGGCAATGTTGGTATTGCCGGGCGTTTGATCTCTTTTCTCGAAGCCGGCGAGCAAGTTGGCGATCGATTCTGGATCTATAAACAAGTCGTGCGCAGGCTCGAATCCTGCGAAGCCTTCGCCAAAGCAGGCGAGTTTGATCACGCTTTGGCCGAACTGGCAGCGATGGAGTCGCATTGCCCAAACTGGCCGATTATCGCTCAAAAACGAACCGAATTGACAGCGCAGCGAACTAAGCTGCAAACGGAAATGGATGCGCTCTTTGCCGCTCAGTCAGAGGGACGATGGGCCGAAGCCGCCATCGCCGCCCAGCGAGCCCAGCGAATTTGTCCGAAGCTGCCGATCGCTCGCTTAATGCGCAAGCAGTCGCGCATTAAGCCACATCTAAGCATTGCCGACGGGCGACCTTCCCATCACACTCAAGTCCAGGGAGCCGATGCAAGCTCTCGGAGGAATGTTCGCGTGAGTGATGACAGCGGCGTCGAGCCAAAATCGGAGCGATTCATGATTTGGATCGATGGCGTTGGCGGTTACTTAGGCTGCCTCGCCCCGATCGTGACCATTGGCCAGGCGATTCCTGGCAGCCACGTCGATATCCCGATTCAGGCCGATCTCTCTCGCCGCCATGCCATCCTCCGCCGAACCGGCGAAGGCTACGCAATCGATCCGCTGCACGATTGTAAAATCAATGGCAAGCCCATCACCGAGGCAACCTACTTGCTCGATGGCGACGAAATTGCGCTCGGCGAAAAAGTGAAGCTGCGGTTCGTGAAAAAGCACTCGCTTAGCGCTTCTGCTCGCCTCGATTTTGTGAGCCGCCACCGCACGAATCCTTCCGCCGATAGCATCCTGCTCATGGCCGAATCCCTAGTCATCGGCCCGCAGTCGAATAGCCATGTCGTCTGCCGTGAATGGACGAGCGACGTCGTTTTGTTCCGCCGGGGAGACGCGCTCGCCTGCCGTTCAACCGCCCCGATCAGCATTAATGGCCAGCCAGTCGAAGGAAAACCGATTCTTCCTTTTGGCGCGCACTTGGGCGGCGACGGCTTTTCGATGACGCTAGAACGACTTCCTTAGCCATTCTTTGTGCACTGCAAAGTCTTACGCAGTAGCACTTTAGATTCAATCTCGATAGTTTCGCGCGATGATGGCTACCAGCTGCCGCTAAGAGTAGAAGGTTGCTCTAAGTTCAAAGAATCTCGACTGGGTGGCGAATAGAAGACGTGGTTAACAAGGTCTATGATCGAGTGGATAGGGCGTCGGGATGCAATGTGCGATTTCCGGGCGCGAAAAAGCAATGAGTGCAAACGCGCTAACACAGATTCGAGGGAGGATTGACCCAGTGTGGCCCCGCGAACAAACCGAGGCAGGCGCCGTGCCCAACGATGCGGGCAAGCCTCAGGGCGGGTCACGCATGAATGGTGACATCGTCAACGCCGAAGGCGCGGGCCGCCCTCGCCCGGCGGGAAGCAAGTTCACCTACTCCAGTGGCACGCGACCGCTCGAAGGTTATACGATCAAGCGCGGCGTTGGGATCGGCGGCTTCGGCGAAGTTTACTTCGCCACCAGCGACGCCGGCAAAGAAGTCGCACTCAAACGCATTCAGCGCAATCTCGACATCGAGCTCCGCGGCGTCCGCCAGTGCCTCAATCTCAAACACCAAAATCTGGTCGCGCTCTACGACATTAAGTACGACGAACAGGAACAAGCCTGGGTCGTGATGGAATTCGTCCCGGGCGCGAGCCTCAAGGATATTATCGAGCAGCATCCTCAAGGCATGCCGATCGAAGATGTGCATCGCTGGTTCCGCGGCCTCGCCGCCGGCACGGCCTATCTTCATGACCATGGCATCGTGCATCGCGATCTGAAGCCAGGCAACGTCTTCGAAGACGATGGTTGCGTCAAAATCGGCGACTATGGACTTTCCAAATTCATCTCGTGTAGCCGCCGCAGCGGTCAAACGGAGAGTGTGGGAACGTTCCATTACATGGCGCCCGAAATTGGCAAGGGAAACTACGGACGCGAGATCGACATCTACGCGCTCGGCATCATTCTTTACGAGATGCTGACCGGAAATGTTCCCTTCGATGGAGAGAGCACCCAAGAAATCATCATGAAACATCTGACGGCCGACCCAGATGTTTCGAAGATGGCGCAGCCCTATCGCTATGTCATTCAACGCGCCCTGCTCAAAGATCCCCAAAAGCGCTTCAACGCCGTTTATGAAATGGTTGATGCACTCGGCTTGGCCTCGCCTTCCGACATCTCGGCGGTTAGCCGTGGCGTGGCTCGCCCAATCGTCAACCGCGAAATCGAAACTCCGCCGCTCGCGATGGCTATGCCTGTCCATGAACCGCTATTTATCAGCGATGACGCAGAGATGGTCTTTGGCCCGGTAAAGCATTCCAGCATTCCTGGCGATTCCCATCCGCCTGCAGCCTTTGCACCACCGCCGGTTGCACAGTCCCCTATTTCTTCGGCGTCGCAGCCAGTTTTTTCACAGCCTGCGTACTCGCAGCCGGCAGTGACTTCACGTCCCGCCGTTGCTCCGTCCGCTCGCGCAGCCTCTGGTACTTTCACCTCCCCAATTCCAACAGCGGCGGCAGTCACGCCGATGGCTGCCTTTCTGGCCGCCCTCGACCTCGAAAACGAGCCGGTCGCTCGCACAGTACGACAAGCCTTTGTAGGCGTCGTCGATTGGTGGAAATCACCAACGCTAAAAGTGTGGGTTCGAGTCGTCGTACTTCTCGTGGCGATCTCCGCCGCGCTGAGTATTACAATCAAAGAGCCCTCGATCCTGCTTCTTTTTGTCGGCTATGCGGTTTACTTGGGAATTCGCTTCGCGGTGAAACAAGGAAGCGGCAACGCTCGAGCGAAGTCGCCTGCCCGTTCGCCCGAATCAGGTTACGCCCCCCGACATGGCAAAGGCATCTTCTCGCCTTCCAGCGGCGCGACATTAGAGGAAGCGATGGCGATTCCGCCAATCGTTTCGTCGCCGCGAAGCTATTCTCCGAACTCAGCTGGGAATTCAATTCCGGCATCGGTTCCAGCGCCCATACCTACCGGGAAATTTCCTACCACGACGTTCACGCCCGATTACCTGCGGCGTGAACGTCGGATGATGCTTTTGACTTCACTCTTTGCCAGCGCCTTGTTTGCGATCGCTTTATCGATCGCATCGGTGATGGTCATTCAGCAGCGCACGGTGATTCGAGTCGGTGACACAGCTCAAGTCGCGCTCATCACGTGGCTGGCGGCAGTGAGCATCGGTTCCGTTTGGTCGATCCAACTGGTCAGCAGACTTTTCGATACCACCAAGGGCACAGCGATCTTGCATCGCATCGTGATGGGCGCTATCGGTGCGATCGTCGGTTGCGGGGCAATCGCGCTACAACGATTCTTGGAAATCACCGAGTTGCCGGCCAATGCCCGATTTCAAAAAATCGATATCAACCTTAGCCAAGATTGGCCAGCGACCTTTACCACCGTCGCATTCTTCTTTGCCCTCTTCGCCATCATTCGCTGGTGGAAGCACTCCAGCCCCATGCGAACCGCTCGCTGGCACTTCGGCGCCGTTGCCGGCGCAATGGTATTTGGCTGGTTAATTGGCATGGTGGTCCATTTCCCGCAGCCTTGGCCCATTGCAATCGCGGGCATTCTGGCGATCTCGATCCAACTTGGCTCAGCTCGCTATTCGACCAAACGACGAAGCGAACTGAAGCAGCCATTCGCCATCAGTGCCTAGTGCTTGGTCAACGCTAAGAATGGGGGTCAGTGTGTGGCTGTGTTTCGAAAGCAAATCGGCAGCAAGAGTCTCTATTCACGTTAGATTCCGCCCGATTTGTTTTCTAAACACGGCTCGGCCGCACCCCAAAAGTTGCCATGACAAAGCACTAGGTTAGCCGCGACACAAAGCGGAACGCGTCGCGATTTAAGAGAGCTCTATGTCCCACCACGTTCGAAATTTAGCGACTTATCTTTTTGTGGTCGCAACCATCGCGTTGTCCACTGCGACGAATGCTGCGCAGGAAGCGGAGTCGCCTGCGAAAACGCCATCGGAATCGGAAAAGCAGCCGCTAACCGCCGAAAAGCCTCCCTTTACTGAATCAAGCAATAAGGTGGAAGGAATTGTGAGCGAGTGGTCGGCTTGGGCGAAAGAGCCAGCATACGGCACGTTTAACGACTATGTGCCTGCGAAAACGGTGCCCTTTCCCACCGCCGAGGAAGCGAAAGCCCATTTGGACAGCGCCATCGAAAGCACTTTTGCGGATCATCTCAATCGCAAACTGGGAAATTCGCGATTGGCCTATCGATTGACGCCGAGCTCAACAATTCTGAAAACCAAATTCGCAGGGGATAATCTCTGGGAGGTTCTCAAAAGCGAAGAGGGAGGAGTCACGAAGTATCGCGCAGCGACGCGTCTCGATATTCCTCACAGCGAGGTCGAATCCCTAATTAGCGACTATCACCACAAACGGCTTCAGCTCTCTGCGGTTCAAAAGACAGCTTTCGTTGGCGGCGGCTTGATCGCATTCATAGGCATTCTCGCCTTCCAAGCCAAACTCAATCACGCCACCAATGGCAAACGCACCGGAATCTTGCGGGCGGCCTCCGCGATCGCCATACTCTTCTTGCTCGGCGGTTTTATTACGGCGGCGGCTTTGACCGGAATATTTTCCGCATAAAGCAGCGGCCATTCGCCGGCGACTCTGGCTACACTCCGGCTGAACTTCATGTCTGCGAATTCCGACTCCGATTCC
>JBKJSI010000479.1:0-8081 GCA_046595915.1 Pirellulaceae bacterium | reverse complement strand
TGCTGCGCCGCTGACGACCTGCGCCCAAGAAGTGAGCTTGAACTGGCCCGATTTTCGAGGGCCGCGCGGTGATGGCCACGCCGTTGGTTCAGTCCTCCCCATCAAGTGGAGTGAAACCGAGCAGGTCCGTTGGAAGGTTGCCGTTCCAGGAAAGGGATGGTCCTCTCCGGTCGTATGGAGAAATCAAGTTTGGCTATCGACGGCCAGCGAGGATGGGAAGCGACGGTCCGCCTTGGCGTTTGATCGCGAAAGCGGCAAGGTCATTCATGAAATCACCCTATTCGAAGTCGAGTCACCCGAAACGATCAACGAGACCAACACTTTCGCCTCTCCCTCACCGGTAATCGAAGAAGGCCGCGTCTATCTGCATTTTGGCAGCGCAGGAACGGCCTGCGTCGATACGCTCTCCGCAAAAATTCTCTGGAAACGTGACGATCTCAAAGTCAATCATAAAGAAGGCGCCGGCTCTTCGCCTCTTCTAGCGGACGATCTGCTTGTGATTCCTTGCGATGGCATTGATCAACAATATGTCGCAGCCCTCAATAAGCAGACCGGCGAAACGGTTTGGAAGGTACAGCGCTCTGTTGACTTTAGCACCATCCGCGACGACATGCGCAAGGCTTTCAGCACTCCGATTTTGCACCAAGAGGGCGATCGTAAGTTAGTCATCATTCCCGGCGCCCATGCAACGATGGCTTATGAACTGACGAGTGGCCAAGAAGTTTGGAAGTATCGCTATAACGGATTCTCGAATGTCTCCCGACCGATCGTCGGACATGGGATGGTTTTTTTGAATACCGGTTATATGCGCCCGCGCGTGCTCGCTTTGAGATTAGCTTCTACCGGCGAAGTGTCCGAGGCGAATTGCGCCTGGTCTGTTGAACGCGCGACGCCCAATAAGCCTTCTCTGCTATTAGTCGACGATTTGGTGTACATGATCACCGATAAAGGCGGCATCTTCACTTGCATGGACGCCAAATCGGGCGAGCAAGTCTATCAAGAGCGTCTGGGCGGCAACTTTTCCGCTTCGCCTCTGTTCGCCAATGGCTTGATCTATCTCTGCGAAGAGGAAGGTAAGACCACCGTCATTCGTCACGGACGAAAGTTCGAAACCGTGTCCGTGAATGAACTTGCCGAAGGCTGCATGGCCTGCCCCGCAGCTTCGGGAAATTCTCTCATCCTGCGAACCCTCACTCAGCTCTATCGAATCGGGCAATAATCACGTCAAAGTGCGGGTGATGAAAAAAGCAATGCCTAAGCGAGCAGTGCCTTCACCACATTGCCATGCACATCTGTCAGACGATAGTCGCGCCCGCCATGGCGATAGGTCAGCTTGGTGTGGTCGAGGCCCATTAGGTGCAAAATCGTGGCGTGAAAATCGTGAATGTGAACGCGGTTTTCAGCGACAGTCGCGCCTATCTCATCGGTCGAGCCATAAGTGAGACCACCTTTAACGCCGCCGCCCGCCATCCAAGATGAAAAGCACGCGCTGTGATGTCCTCGCCCCTTTACGCCATCGACGCCCGGCGTGCGGCCAAATTCCGTGGTCCAAACCACTAGCGTCTCATCAAGCATTCCAGATCGCTTTAGATCCTTTAGCAGCCCGGCGATTGGCTGATCGATTCCCTTGGCATGCTGTGCATGTTCCGCCATGTCGCCATGCTGGTCCCAATTGTGGCTCGAACTCCCATCGACGAGCTCAATGAACCGCACGCCCCGTTCCGCAAGCCTACGCGCAACGAGACATTGCCAACCAAATCCTTCGCTCTTCCCTCGCTCTAAGCCATATAACCCCAGCGTCTCATCGGTTTCCTTCGAAAGATCAAACACCTCCGGCGCTTGCGTTTGCATATGAAACGCCGTTTCAAATGACCGCACCCGCGCAGCCAAGTCGCCGTCTCCCGCTCGAGCCTGAAGATGTTTGCCATTGAGCGCTTCCGCGAAGCCTAGCTCCAGCTTTTGAATCTCGGCTTGCTTTGTCCTACGCTCCAAATTGGCGATCGGCTCCTTGCCCGGAATGACCCGCACACCCTGATGGTAAGCCGGCAAAAAGTCATTGTTGAAAATCTGAAGCCCCGCGTACGGCATTTGCGGCGCGAGCACCATGAACGACGGCAAATTCTGATTCACCGTCCCGAGCCCATAACTCACCCAGCATCCAATCCCCGGTCGCGAAAAGAAAAAGGAGCCCGTGTGGATGGCCAGCGTCGCGTTGTAATGCTCATTGTCGTCTGACTTCATCGAACGAATCAGGCAAACATCATCCATACACTCGCGCAAGTGTGGAAAGAGATCACTCACTAGCGCGCCGCACTTGCCGCCGGGCCGAAACTCCCAAAGAGGCTTCAGCAGAACTCGCTGCTGATTCGAGAGCCCGCCGCCCACTCCCGTCGTTTTGCCATCGGCGGCAAAGAGCTTGGGCTTATGGTCAAACGTATCCATGTGCGACACGCCGCCATTACTAAAGATGAAGATCACGCGCTTCGCTTTAGCGGGAAAATGCCCCTCCTTTGGCGCAAGAGAATTTTCGCTCTTCGAATCCGCCAGGAGCTGCGAAACCACACCAGGCATCAACAGCGAGCTACCCACGAGGCTTTGCAGCAATGCGCGACGCGAATGGACTGGAGGCATCATCATCGGTTAGTCCAAGTAACAGAATTCATTGAGTCGAAACAACACTCGTGCAAAAGCCCGCCAAGTTTCTCGCTCGACTTCATCCTTGGCCGTACCGTCACCCGCAAGTGTATTGCGGACGGAAGCCAAAAACGCTTCCGCGGAAGTCATTTCATCTGCGGTCGGTGCACGCGATAAAGCGAGTTCATAGGCGCTCGTGATTCTACCCCGATCATCGCTGCTAGTTCGTTCAATTCTCGCCGCGAATCGGTCGGCCTGCTCATGCACCAAGCGATCATTGAGCAAAAAGAGGGCTTGTAAAGGAGTCGTACTATTTCCCCGAACCGGCGTGCTCACCGAAGGATCAGCACCGTCGAAAATCGACAGAAATGGGTGCCGCTGAATACGTTGCGTCATCAAAAACACACTTCGGCGCTTCGTCTCGTACACCGCTTTGAACGGATTGTGCTGCGTAAATTTCCAACTCGATTGCGGCGGGAAGGGATGATCCTCCGGCTGCGACAAATCAAGCGATTCGCCAAGAACCAGCAGCGTATCACGTAGCGCTTCAGCATCGAGTCGAAGTCTCGGAAAGGAGCTTAATAGAGTGTTGGTCGCATCTTTCGAAATCGCTTCATCCGATCGCTCACTCGATAGTTGATAGGTCCGTGAGAGCATGATCAGCCGATGCATTTGCTTCATCGACCATCCACCGCTCGCAAACTTATCCGCCAGATAGTCAAGCAATTCTGGATGCGTGGGCGGTTTTCCTTGCTTACCAAAATCATTCGGCGTCGGCACAATCCCTTTGCCAAAGTGATGAACCCAAATTCGATTCACCATCACGCGCGCTGGCAGCGGATTGTCTTTCTGCAACAACCAATCGACCAATGCCATCCGCCCGCTCGAAGCATCATCATCCGCCAACGTCTTTCCGCCAAACACGGTCAAAAAGTGTCTTGGAACCAAATCGCCCGGCTTCGCTGGATCACCTTTGATTTGAATCGAAGCATCCCCACGCTCCTTCGATTCGGCAACCGCATAGATCATTTCAAAAGGGGGTGTCTTCCGCGCGTTCGCTGCGGCCGCCTTTTTTGCTTTCTCAAGTTCTCCATTTTCGAGCTTTTTCTTTTCTTCTCCCTCGAGTTCCTTCAATCGGTTTTCAAGCTGCTTTACTACCTCATCAAGGGGCTTCTGGGCTTCGTCACGCTCCTTTTCGAACGCCGCCACCATCGCTGGATCCGCCAGCGGTATTAATCGCCGTTGTTGCTGATCTAATTCAATCCCCGGCCACGGATACTGAGTGCTATTGAAAATTCCATACAGCGCGTAATAGTCGCTCGTCGGAATCGGATCAAATTTGTGATCATGGCACCTGGCGCAATTCACCGTCAGTCCCAAAAAGGCCCGCCCAAAGTTATCGATCGTGTCCTCGATCGTCAAATGCTGCGGATAATCTTCGACTCGAGAACCAAACCGTCGCGCATTCGCCAAATAGCCCGTCGCCACTAACCCGTCGCGTCTCGCCATTTGACTTTCCGGCAGCAAGTCTCCAGCGAGTTGCGCCCGCACGAATTGGTCGTAGGGCAAATCGTCATTGATGGCCTTGATCACCCAATCGCGATAGTGCCGCATCTGCGGAATCGGAAAATCGGAATTGTCTCCCGCCGTATCGGCATAGCGCACCACATCGAGCCAATGCCTTCCCCAGCGTTCACCATAACGGGGCGAATCCAAAAGCCGATCTACGACCTTGGCAAACGCCTCCGGTGATTCATCCGCCACGAACGCCGCCACTTCTTGAGGCGTCGGAGGCAGCCCGATCAAATCAAACGTCGCCCGGCGAATCAGCGCCGGCTTCGCGGCATCGCTGCTCGGAGCGAGCCCTTCCTTTTCCAGCTTTGCCAAAATGAAATGATCAATATCGTTGCGGGCCCAGCCTTCCTGTTTCACGGAAGGCGGCTGAGCAACTGCAATTGGCTTCAGCGACCACCATTGTCGCGCCTGCTCCCAATCAATTGCACTCTTCGCCTTCACCGCACTGAGCGTGCTCGTCGTCCTCGGATCAGGCGCACCCTCCTTCACCCACTGCGCCAGATCCGCAATCTCCTCATCCTTCAGCCGCGACTCCGGCGGCATCGTCGGCCCTGTCTCCACATGCTTTACCGCTTGAATGAGCAAGCTCGCGTCGGGATTGCCCGGCAGGATCACGGCCCCATTATCGCCTCCCCTGATAATGCCGGCTCTTGAATCGAGCAGCAGTCCACCCTCGACCGTTTTCGATTCCGCGCTATGGCACTCATAACAATTTTGCACCAGCACAGGCCGAATGCGTTTCTCGAAAAAGGCCAATTGTTCTTCGCTCGGCTTTGCCGCAAACGCTGCGGCGTCTGCACTAGGAAGCTCTCCCTCCGCCGCCCAGATCTCTACCCCCGAGAGATTCGCCGCGCCTCCCTGAGTAGTGATCTTCAGTATTCCATCCGACCGCTGCGCCACAAACGGTCCCAACCGCTTCCAGCTGCCTCCCACTCCGCTTTCAAAGCCTCGCTGCACCACCCTCTCATTCACGAGCAAGTCGAAACGCTCATTGTTATTATCTTCCCAGACATAAACAAATAGCCGAACTGCTTTCGGGCCTAATCCAAGAACTTCAATCTTCGCGTCATCACCCCAAACGCTGCTGCGAATCATCTGCGCTTTGGGGGCATCGACAGGAGGTTTTAACGGCACGTTCGGGTTGTCAAATCGCTTCCCGGTGATCCGCAATTGTTTCGCACTATCTGCATCCCACATCTGACCATCAATCAACACCTGCGGACCATTGAGATTAATCCCACGTAGAAACTTGGCCTCGTCAGCAAGCGAAGGAGAAACGCTAGTGATCAAGGAAATGACCAGCCATAGCGCTGCCAAGAAGCTCCTTTTAGCAGTCGATTGGGGCGCGCGAGCAGGCATCCGTTTGGTCCACCGAGAGAAGCAGGAAAACGGCAAAAAAGGCGTAAGGACACTATTGTCACTCCTAGAGCAACGCACCGCAACGCTCATTCCACCCCTTCGCAAAGCCCCCCCAAACCGCCAAGCTAAATGCTCCCCCGAACAGCTCGCCAATTCATCCTGTCAATCCTGTTCATCCTGTCCAAAAAACTAGTCCTACTGCCGTGAAACTAGATCCCCAAAAATACCGCTCTGACTTTCCCATCCTCGCCGAAAAAATCCACGGCAAGCCGCTGATCTATTTCGATAGCGCCGCCTCGACGCAGCGCCCGCGGCAAGTGACCTCCGCGATGACAAGCCTTTATGAACATGCCTATGCCAATGTCCATCGGGGCGTGCATACACTAGGCGACCGCGCCACCGAAGCCTACGAAGACGCCCGCGCCAAAGTGCAAGCCTTTCTCGGCGCCGCGCAGCCCTACGAAATCATCTTCACCGCCGGCACGACGATGGCGATCAACCTCGTCGCACGAAGCTGGGGCGACGCCAACCTCAAGGCAGGCGATGAAATCCTGCTCCTCCTCTCCGAGCACCATTCCAATATCGTCCCCTGGCAACAAACCGCCGCCCGCACTGGCGCACTCATCAAGTGGATTGGCGTCACTTCCGAAGGTGAATTCGACTGGCAGGACTTTGAGCAAAAACTCAGCAGCAAAACAAAACTCGTCGCGTTCGCCGCCGTCAGTAATGTGTTGGGAACAATCTTCCCCGTCGAAAAAATCATCGCCGCCGCGCATGCCGCCGGCGCCATCACGCTCGTCGACGCCGCCCAAGCCGCGCCCCATGAACAGATTGATGTCCAAAAGTGGAATGCCGATTTCGTCGCCTTCAGCGGGCACAAGATCCTCGGCCCCACCGGCATCGGTGTGCTCTATGGCAAAGAAAAACTCCTCGCCGAGATGCCCCCCTTCCTCGGCGGCGGCAGCATGATCGATAAGGTCACGCTCGATGGCTTCACGCCTGGCGAGCTCCCCTCCAAATTCGAAGCGGGAACGCCCCCCATCGCCGAAGCCGCTGGTCTCGCCGCCGCGATTGACTACCTCAACGAAATCGGCATGCCCCAGATCGCCGCCCACGAGCGCGAACTGGCGATCAAACTTCACGGTGCACTGGATGCAATCGGCGACCTCCAAATCTACGGCCCCGCGCCACAGAAAAAGGCCGGAATCGTCAGCTTCAATTTGAATGGCATCCACGCCCAAGATGTCGGCAGCCTCCTCGACGCCAAAGGGGTCGCCATCCGCGTGGGCCATCACTGCACCATGCCTCTCCACCATCACCTCGGCGCCTCCGCCACTTGCCGCGCCAGCCTCTATCTCTACAACACGCTCGAAGAAGTCGACCGCTTCGCCGAAGCCCTTGGGCAGGACAGAACGTTTTACAAGAAGACCTAGCAGCCAACGCAGGATCGTGTGCCGAGGAAGGCCACCGAAATCCGCCGGCGCATAATAAAAAAATGCGATGTGCGACTAACCTTTGCAAGCGTCGCATGTCGCATCGAGTGTTCAATGGATTTCGGCGGCGAACAAACGGCTAGACGCTCGTGCGTTCGATGTATTCGCCAGTGCGGGTGTCGATCTTGATGATGTTGCCGACCGTGATGAAGGCGGGGACTTGGAACTCGCCGCCGGTTTCGGCCTTGGCGAGCTTCGTGACGTTGGTCGCGGTGTCGCCGCGGACGCCGGGTTCGCAGTATTCGATTTTGAGCTCGACGTGGTTCGGTGGGTCCATGGTGATCGGGTTGCCGTTGTAGAGCACCATCTTGCAGAGCATGCCCTCTTTCAAATACTTCCAATAGTCATCGACCTGGGCGGCGGTCAACTCATACTGCTCGAAGCTGACGTTGTCCATGAAGATGAACTTGTCTTGCTGGCGGTAGAGGAACTGGACATCGATCTCGTCGATGTCGGCCGACTCGAGGGTATCGCCGCCTTTATAGGTGCGGTCGAGCATGCTGCCGCGAATTAGGTTCTTGAGCTTGCACTTGTACATCGCGTTGCCCTTGCCGGGCTTCACGAAGTTCATTTCGGTCATCAAGAACGGTTCGCCATCGATTTGAACCTTGATGCCCTTGCGAAAGTCACTGGTTTTATACGTTGCCACGTGTCACTACCTACTTCGCCGCTGGAGGGTCGGGCGTTACCTTTACATTGGTATGCCTACAAGACCGAGAATTCTATCGACCCCGCCGCAAATTGTCCGCGCCAGTAGTTCGGCGGCGGCCCGGGCGCCTCTGTGGAGACGTGAGTTCCAGGCCGCCATCCGCGATCTGGCCACGCTGTGCGATCGGCTGGAAATCCCTTTGCCACAAGGGGTTACGGAGGCCAGAGAGGCCGCTAAGCAGTTCCCGGTGATGGTCCCCGACCCCTACCTCCGCCGCATCAAAAAAGGGGATCCAAGCGATCCTTTACTGCTCCAGGTGCTGGCCAGTTCGCTCGAAATGGCGTCCCCAGCAGGTTTTAGCGACGATCCGC
>JBKJSI010000296.1:0-4041 GCA_046595915.1 Pirellulaceae bacterium | reverse complement strand
AAGAAATTGTCCTCCTGCCCAACCGTGGGCTGCTTCAATAATGAAGCGACGATTCCCGCCAGCTTCGCTGCAACCTCACCGCCAGCCGTTTGGGCATTCGCTGAAGCCGATTCAATCGTTACCGCGGTTCCACTTGGAAGCGAATTCTCAGCCGTTGGCGCCGGCAACGCTTCTCGATCAAGCTTGCCATTGGCCGTCACCGGCAACGAGGCAATCTTGACGAACGAAGTCGGAACCATGTAATCCGGCAGTCGCGTCGCTAAGTGCTCACGCAGCAACGTCGAAGTAACCGCCGCATCTCCCACTGTCACGATGTAAGCGACCAGCGTCGCACCGTTGTCATCCGTCACCGCCTTCACCGCGCTCGCTTCAATACCCGAAAATCGATCGAGCCAAGCCACAATCTCTCCCGGCTCGATACGATAACCACGAATCTTGATCTGCTGATCAAGCCGCCCCAAAAAGTCCAGCTCTCCACTCGGCAACAGCCGGGCGCGATCCCCCGTTCGATAAATGCGAAGCGATTCTCCGCCTTCAACAGGTAGAGTTACAAATCGACTCGCTGTCATTTCGGGCTGATTTAGATAGCCGCGCCCTACCAGGGCGCCGCCAAGGCAAAGCTCTCCCGCCTCACCCTCAGGAACTGGCTTCAGGTTATCATCCAAAATCAGAACGGTCGTATTGCGAATCGGCTTACCAATCGACGGCAAGTCGCTCGTCGTAACCTCTCCAGACCGAGCCGGTGCGATAATGCCCGAAGTCGCGACGACCGCACATTCGCTTGGACCATAGTTATTCACGAATACAAATGGCAACCCCTCGCTCGGGCGACGATGCAGCACATCTGCGCCGGTTAGCATCGTGCGCAGCGCCGTATCGGCTGGCCAAGCCGTTTGTAGCAGCGGCTCCGCGAGCACCGTCGGAACAAAGGCGATCGTAATTCTCTGAGCAACAAGCCAATCCCGAAGCGCCTGCGGGGAGCGTCGCGTTTCTTCACTAGCGATATGCAAGCTCGCGCCCGCAGTAAGATGCGGCCAAATTTCCCATACCGTCGCATCAAAACCAAAACCAGCGACTTGGCTCGCCCGATCTTCGGCAATAACCCGAAACGCCTCTTGATGCCAATCAATCAAATTCAGCAAATTAGCGTGAGTGATTTCAACGCCCTTTGGCGTGCCAGTCGATCCCGAGGTGTAGATAACGTAAGCGAGGTTCTCTTCGCCTGCGTCCGCAATCACAAAGCTCGAACCAACCTTGCTGCCTGAAGGAACTTGATCGATATCAATCGACTTCCAATCGCCAGTCCAAGTCTTCGGCTTATTGCGATGGCTCAACAGAACCTTCGCGCCTGCATCCTTCAAGATAAACCCACCGCGCTCAGCCGGCATGCCAGGATCAATTGGCAGATACGCAGCCCCACACTTCCAAACCGCAACGGCTGCGACAACGAAATCAACCGATCGCTCAAACAGCAGCCCCACACAGTCTTCAACACCAACGCCTTGCGATTGCAGAACCGCCGCCAAATCATTGGAGCGATGATCGAGATCTGCGAAGGTGAATTCCTGCACCTCATCCAAAACGGCAATGGCATTGGGCTGCCGTTCCACTTGCTCTCGTAAACGTGACAAAATCGATCGCGGCACTAAAGCGCCAGAGGAGCTTCCACCCTCGACAGCTACTGATCGCAAATTGAGAACCGCTTGCACACTAAACTCCTACTTCACGTCGGTGTCAGAAATACCGGCGGAGTGGCTCTGCTTGCAAAACAAGGCTTCTGCGACCCCGGGTCCAAGGTTGGAGCAAGCTTTTTGTGCTTCCCAATGCTTGCTAAACAGGGCGGCAACCGACCGAATCGATCGTAGTTAGAAAAAGCCTAGTGTCAATTATTTGTCAGCGGCCAAGTCTTGGCCCGAAAGACCAATGACATCCCCTTGCTGGGGAATTTCGCACCCTAATTGCAAAGATGCGTTTCAGAAAAACGGGCTCTAATAATTAAATCGCAGTCCCCGCGCCCTTAACTCCTGATGCAGCTTCTGAGGAGTCTCATACAGCACCGCGTCATACCCCACCGCCGCCGCCCCGGCCACATTTTCCGGCCGATCATCACAGAAAAAGATCTCGTTTGGCGCCACGCCCGCGAGTTTGGCCGCCGCCAGATAGATCTCGGGTTCCGGTTTGAGGGAGCCAAGCTGGTAGCTCAGAGCATAAAGCTCGAAAGAGCGATCAATCTGAGTATGGTCGCTGAATAGTAACCGCCAGTGAACTTCACAGGTGTTCGACAAGATGCCGGTTCGAATTCCCGCCGTAGCCAAGGCGGAAACGATCGGCCCCGTATCACAGTTGAGCGTGAAAATATCGGCGGCAGCCAAGCAGAGAGCGTCATAATCCGGCTTCGTATTCGTCTGTTCACAAAAGTGCTCGTAAAACTCCCGCGTAGAGATCGCGCCGCGTTCATACTTCAATTGCAAATCCGACTCGAAGATCGTCTTCCAAACGATTTCCGGCGTCACACCAGCAACGCTCGCCATCTGCCGCGCAGCCAACTGATGGTCAAAATTGAGCAACACATTGCCCAAGTCGAAGTAGATGAACTTGGGTTTGGATAACGAAGAAGGCATAGCTAAAGACGCGCCCAAGGCTAGCAGTGCTTGCGCCATTTTTCCAAAAATAGCGCAAGCTGGGAAATCGGCTCTTCGTTACTTCGCCGCTTCAGGCGTAAGTTCTTTAATCTGCAAATGGCGATAGCTAGCCAGTGCCGGCTCGCCTCCATGAATCTGCAGTGCGATCTTGCCCGAGCGAGGAATTTTCTCGTCAGTCTCTTTGTAGTCGGTGGTCAGTATTCCATTGATCCAAATCTGAATCCGCGGACCTTCGCAGCGAATCACGATCTGGTTCCAACCTTCCTTAGTGGCTTTCGTGCAGGCGGCTTCGTCATGGACCAAAAACTTGGCGCGGCGCGATTCGTCATAAAGCGCACCCCAAATTGATTTGCCGTCCATCAGCCCTGCATCGCACTGATAGCCAATCACTTCAAAATGATCCGGCTTACGCTGGCTACGAAACTGAATCCCCGCGTTCTGCCCCTTCCCCTCGAGCTTGGCTTCGAGGCGCAATTCAAAATCGTCATAGTTCTTTGTAGTGCAAAGAAACTCATTGTGGGCAACGCTCGATTCGAGACTGCCCGCGACGATCTCGGCATCTTTGCCTTCACCTTTGACGCTGAAAACACTTCCTTGTTGTTCCCACCCCGATAGCGACTTCCCATCGAAGAGTGGAGCGAATCCCCCTTCCTCGGCAAACAGCAACATGCCAAAGGAGGCGGATGCCAGCATTGCTAATAGCACCCAATTTCTCAGCATGAAATCTCTCTATCCAAAAAACGGTGAAACCGCGAAGGTTTTAGGATAGTTGCCCCCTACAAAATCGCCTAGCGATCGGAGGGCGAGATTCCACGACGGCGGACTTCCCGCCCTCAAAGCCATTTAGCGGCCGTGCAAACGCTTGTTTGATGCCCCCATCGAATGAATCGCCCGCAAAACCCGACTTTTTGGCGCCACACCAACCCCTCCTCAACCTAGGAGAAAATCGATGAGCGAAGGCACTTTATTATCAATTCCATCGATAACGCTAAGCAATCCATCGCATCATGATCAAAAGTTGACGTCCCGAAAGCCATTCCTTTCAAGCAACCTCAAACGCCATCTCTGGTTCGGCGGCATCGTCGCGTTGCTCATGCTCTGCAACATCGCGCTGTTACCCGCCTATGCCGTAATCAATTTCTATTCAACCCTTCCCGGCCCCATGCAGTGGGTTCTCTCTTCGCTCATAGGCGCATATTTAGGACAATTCATCGTGCTCTTGATCTGGATGAGTTTTGGGTGCTTACGCGCTCCCTGGCGACAAATGACTTGCACGTTTCTCGTGCTTGGCGGTGGATTTTTTCTAATCCACGCAGTTTCCCCAATGGATTCTTCTGAGACTTTTGTCTACTCAATAGCCACCTCCCTACTGTTAACCGCGAACCAGAGGATCGCGGTT
>JBKJSI010000269.1:0-2911 GCA_046595915.1 Pirellulaceae bacterium | reverse complement strand
GTAACAAACTGATTGCCAGTGGCCTATTATACGACCAAGTTACCGTTTTACGCGAGTGCTGCGGAGAGCAGTATCATGATTGCAAAACCGAAGATTTATTTGCTGTGGCTGGACCTGGGCTGTGCGACAAATAGCAGTTTAGCAATTTTATGTTGATGCGCCTTTTGTTCCTGGAAGTGCCTTTCGACGAATGCTCTCAAGCGTATTTCCGAGGGCTTTTTTGGTCCATTGACGAACGTCGATTTCTCGAACTCCTTGCAGCGATTTCCAAACCACTGCTTTGTTAAGCTCGCATAAGCAAGCCCCCATTGTAAGCAACATCTTCGTGAAGCCACCCCGGCTGTGTTGACCTTGAATCTCCTTGCTTTTACCAATCAACGATTCGATGATCTCGCTGCTGCCAGGGTAGCTCATACCTGTCCCGATCGAGGCACTTTGCGAGCGTGCAAGTTCCATTAACTCGTCCGCCATTTTTTGCGAACTCGTATAGCTGCTGTTTATTGACTGTTTAGCTGTCAACTCATCGATGGCCTGACTGCTGTAACCGCAGACACGGATCACTTGAAGCGACTCCTCACGTAGCTTATTCAGTTCATGCCATTGGTCCAACGACTCAGCGAACTTTTCAAGCCATCCGTATTTCGCTTCAAGCAGCGAGCGCGAGATTCCGTCGGGAAGCTCACCACGCGTGCCAGCTAGCAAACCCAACATTTTCACGCCCCAATGAATGATTTCGCCGATATTCATGTAGCGACCTTTCACCTTTTGTGTCGGTGGTGCGAGTGCTCCCAACAACGTTTGCTTCACTTTCGGTTGTGTCTTGCCACATTGAGTCAGGAACTCTTGCCAGCTTGGGTCTGCCTCAAGATGGCCCTTGAGAATGTGCGAGGAAGCATGAGAGAAATCTTTTAGCACCAGCGGCTTGGCCTCGCCAGGCAAAGCGACTTGGTCTACATCAAAGACGGGTTGTTCCTCCGCTGGCGACTGAGAAAAAAGCTTGGCACCCTTGACAAGATCGGAACCTTGATCACTGAGAATTGCGACGATCCGGCCCACCTCAGCTTGCACTTCTCGCAATTGTGCATCAACCAACAAACCACTCGATCGTTCGATTACTCGGATCATCAAGACGGTCATATCTTGAAACGTTAATGGTGTGCCCAACGTGGCCCAATGGCTCAAGCGAATCCCCAGAATTATCAAGCACTTTTGATTGCCTAACTGGCACGTATGGTCGAGAATGACTACCCAATCATCGGCTATTTGCTTGGCCACGGTAAGCTGAAACAAACCCAGTCGCAGCACCCACGATTGAATCGAGTTGTTGCTTGGGACTCTCTGAAACTCCGGCAGATGGTCTTGTAAGCAAGCGATAATTCGTGAGCACGCATGAAAACTGACGGCACAGTTGAGGTACAACTGAATGGCTTTAAAGATAGCTGCGATCGAGTATTCGTGATTGAGCAGTTTGAGAGGATTGGATTGGCTCACCGGCAGTTGCTTGGAATCAGCCGGCGCTTTTTTTTAGTTCCTCTCTGAATTCATGGAGATCCGCTTTGGCTTGCTTGGCTAGTTGCTGAGCCGATTGGGCGACAGCTCTCCAGTGATCTCGGCTTTTTTCGATGGCACGGACTTTATTAGCCAGCAAGATGCCTTCATCTCTCTTGCGGAAGTACTTTGCCTTCCATTTGTCACGAGAACCGCGAAAGAACTCGACCAACTTTTTGAGCGGCGACTTTAATTCCCCCAAAACAACAGTTTCCATCGAACCCCTCCCACTATTAGGCCTTGCCGACATCAGCATTAACAAAGCGACAATGGAACAGAAACCCTCAAAATCACCAACAACAATTTTCCGACAAACTGCTATTTGTCGCACAGCCCAGACTCCGCCGCACAGGAACTGGCCTCCAGCCGCGTTGTTGACCAGTAGGTTTTCGGGGGAGTCGAATTTCGTGTCAGCCGTGTATACCAAGGACTTCGTTGGGAGCATGCGTCGCAGGCGGTCCAAGTTTTCAATATGCGTTTTCACCTCCGCTTCATTACCATCGAACGGGAGCAAGTCGATAGGCACCGCGCCATCGCGAGCGACGTTAATTCCAAATTGAACTTGTTTCACGTTCTTGCGTCCGCTCTTGGTACGACCATACATGGGCTTAGGTCCTTGTGCGCCGCGTTGTTCCGTTTCATTCTGCACCGAGTTCGCGTTCTTCTTGGTATTCGCCAATTCGTCTTGCGTTTGGGCGTTCTCTTTCAGTTGTCGCTCGTATGCTCCGTACAGCTCGACGTTGGATATGTCGTAGTGAATGTTCGACACATTTAGCTTGAATTCCTTCACTAGATGCAAAATCAATTGCGACTGAACCGTGAAAGCATGTTTGGCAATCCGCTCCAAAGCACGCCCTAAACGATCGTCGTTGAGCTGCTCAGCGGAGACCTGGTAATAATCACAGACGCCCGCCCTCGCAGCCCATTCGCCGATTTTGTATTGTGCTCGCGGATTAAGCATTCGATTGCAGACCATTATCTCAACTAACGTTCCCAGCGAAACTTCGCCTTCCCATGGAACATGTGCATCAATCACCTCGGCCAGCCGCATTTTCTCCAAGTAGGCAACAACTACCGGAAGCGCGCCGACGCGCATCGTGTTGAATCGTGTCGTGGCGTCCATTCCACTCTCCCAAATTTGAGTTAGGCAACTATAACTTGCCCAATTTCTCAAATACGAGCGTTTGTGTCAGCGCGAACTTCAAAATCAGGGTGCGGAATGTGAGTAGTTACAACCTTAAGTTTGGGTATTGCCTTTGGTGGAAGGCAACAAACGATTGGATGCAGACGACGATGATCGAAGATCAATATTCACATTTCCTTCGGAAACTCCACAGCGGTCAGATCAACTATTCTATCTACT
>JBKJSI010000223.1:0-5403 GCA_046595915.1 Pirellulaceae bacterium | reverse complement strand
ACGGGCGTTTGGGATGCGGGCCTTTGGGTAGGGGATTTTGGTTTTGAGTTTTTTGGTTTGCGTGGGGCCTTTGGGATGCTGGGGAGGCGGTTGGGGCTGAAGGCGGTCTCCATTGCGGTCAGGTAGATCTCGTAGTCTTCCGCGGTGGGGGTGGAATTGGCAGGGGATTGGGTGAGGGTGCGACGGCGCGCGAGGATTCGGCGGAAGAGGCCGAGGCTCAAAAGAAGGGCGGCGAGAATTAGAAGGAGAGTGTTCATGTGTACATTATTACTGATTTCGAGGTGGTGTCAATATGCTTAGGAATCAATTTGTAATTAATGTGGTGTTGTCACCACGACGTTAGGAAGGACTCTAAACGAGCCGTGTTAGGGAGTGCAGTCGGCAATGGGTACTGCCGGGCGATGGCTACTGCGGGGCAACGGCCGTAGTAGAAGCCTGGAGATTGAGGCCTTACATCGCTTGGTTAAGCAGGCCTGCCGCGATCGACGCTATTCACGAAGTGTTGGATTCGCAGCAAGTGTAGGTGCGATTTTTAGCCTAGGTTTAATTCCATCAGCGCACCGCCGCCTTCGGCGTTGCGATGTACTAGTTTGCCGTTGAGTTGCCTTGCCAACCGGCTGCAAAGCGCCAGGCCTAAGCCTACTCCGGGAGCCGAAATCGCTGCTTCCTGGGCCGTTTTGGAGAAGGGCTGAAAGAGACCGCTGAAGAGCCCTTTGCAAATTCCGGGGCCGAAGTCACGAACGCTGATGGTAAGTCCCTTTCCGGAGCGGGTAGGCTCTAGTCGCACGATAATTCTTGGATCGGTTGCGGGCTGTGCGTACTTGCAAGCGTTATCAATCAGATTCATGACAATCTGCTCAACCGCACCGGGATCGGTGGGAATGGAATCACCTGCGACGGCGTTGTCGACCTCCAGTGACAACACTTTGCCAGCCTGGGCTGCTCGCTCCGCCAGTCGCGCAGTCGTTCTCTCTAGAAGGGGCGCGAGTGTTACAGTCTCCCGCGCTTTGGCGCCACGGCCGCGTTCCAATCGGGCGTAGGAAAGGACATTTTCTACGAGGTGTCCTAGGCGATCGGCTTCGACCCTGAGCGTATTGAGATAGCGCTTTTGGCTCGCTTCATCGGGGACCATTCCTTCTGAGAGCATCTCGGCATACATGCGAAAAGTTGTCAGAGGAGTACGTAGTTCGTGTGTCACCGAAGTCACAAATGCCGCGCGACGTTCGCTGAGGGAGATGACGCTAAAGAGCAATAGCGCTACCACGAAGGCGGCCATGAAAAAGCCGCACCAGGCCATCATGATCGTGGGCGAAAAGAACGTTTCTTCGACGGTTGGCGGCAAAACCACGAGCGAGAGAGGTAACGCTCGCATGAGTGGCAAGCTTGCTAGTTTTTCATCGGCGTCACGTGTGTTCACGGGGCGGAGTGAGGCTTCGGGAATTAATGTCCTGGCTTCGTTGGTAAGTTGAACTCGCAGGGCATCCCAATCGAGCCAGCAGACTTGAAGCGAGTGCAATCGCTTGCGTTGTACTGGGCGAACCAGCAGCAATTTCTCTTCATGCCAGAGCGCTTGCCATTGACCCTCGCGAACCACTTGTTCTGGTGACGCGGCCATTTGAGCGACGTGCTCACTTTGGGTCTGCATTGGCTTGGAAAGCTGCAGCTTTGATCGACTGGCATTGTTATAAGCAGCTCGACTTCGTCCTTGTACTTCACTATCTGGCGGCGCCGCCATTTGTTGAGGGGGCGGTGCTGCTTGGCCGCCTTGAGCATTGGGGGCTTGCACTTCGTCTCCTGGCGCTTGTTCACCGAAATTATCGGGCGCAATCCGCTGTTGGCGCTGGGATTCCAGATTATTAACCTTGTCGAGCCAAGCGTAGTTTTGAATCGCCGCTTCTGGCGCAGGCGCTTGCGTAAGCTGGAGTCGACTTCCGAGCGAATCGAAGTCGATGGTCTTCACGATCGAATTGAATCGCTCTCGATATTCCAAGATTTTCTTGGTAGGAATCTGGCAAACCTGGTTGCAATTGATGTCATCTGCAACGGCCTCGGGGCTGCATTTTTCGCCGTCCGCAAAGACCTCGAAATGCAGCAAGACATCGGGCTGCTCCTCTAGAACTAATGGCGACGCCATCGCTAAGACTACGTCCTCATTTTTTCCCTGGCCAACGTTGGTCATTGGCAAGTTATGTGTCGGCTCGTAGTGGTAGTACGGCCGCGAGGTCTCCCGCAACAAGAGCGGTGAGACCTGAGAGTCGAGCCGCAACAGCACACTTGCAATATTCTCTTCTTGCGCCGATTTGGCGCGGGCCAGCTTTTGCTCTTTCTCCAATGCCATAGTGCGAAAGGAGAGCCAGAGCAGGGCGGGAATCATCGCCGCCACGCTTAATGCAAAGACAAACCAGACATGCCAAGGTCGACGCATTGGAATTTCTCGTTACGACTTGGCAGCGGGGGCAGCGTTTACCGGGATGGCGCCTGCATACATGTAGCCTTTGCCACGCACCGTGAGCAGCACTCGCGGCTCCACATCGGTATCGCGTAGTTTTTCACGCAATCGGGCGACATGCATGTCGATGGTGCGGGTCGAGATTCCATCGGGGCTGATGCGCCAGACATTGGCTAATAGTTCATCGCGGTCAATCGCTCGTCCCGCGTTCATGGCGAGGTACCGCAAGAGCTCCGCTTCTTTTTCCGTGAGTTCGCAACGTTCGCCGTCTGCAAAGCGAGCTTCTCGACGTTCTAAATCGACTTGACCACCTTCAATTTCGATCACCGCGACATCGGTCGGGCGCTGTGGGGATCGTCTCAGCACCGCTTCAACTCGAGCCAAGAGTTCCTTCACGCTAAAAGGTTTTACGACGTAATCATCCGCGCCTAGACGCAGGCCCTCCACACGATCATTTTCATCGCCGCGAGCCGTAAGAATGATTGCAGGCACTGTTGGTCGCACCACACGAACGCGGCGCAGAATATCGAGCCCGTCTCTCTCCGGTAGCACGAGGTCGAGTAGTAAAAGGTCATATTCGCGATGTAGGGCTGCTTCGAGCCCCTCTTTGCCATCTTTGGCTTCGATCACCCGGTAACCAGAAAACGTGAGTGCATCGACAATTCCGCGACGGATGGAGGCGTCGTCTTCGACGGTTAAAATCGTTCTTCCGCTCATTCCAGAATCCCCGCCCGGCTACAGAAACAGACCCATCCGATCTTCCTAGTTTACTGTTTCGGCGGAGGAATGGTTGTAAACCGCTGGTAACGCCGCGGGCTGATACAAAGCTGAAAATCCTCTGGATGCAGGGCCATTGAGAAGAGTGCTATCCCAAGAAACGCGGCTGCCCTCTCGGGGGAAAACGAGAGGGCAGCCGTGCAGGAGACGTGCGTTCCGCCGGAAGGTCATACGGCGGGCGCCAGCCACAATGGATTGGAGAGACTAGCCTTTCTTGGTTCCGCCGGTGCGGACCGGAGCGACTGGGCTATTGCCGCCGCCCTTGGCCGCTGGAACGCCAGGTTTTGTGGCTGACGACGGTGGGCTGACAATTTTCAGAATGTCGAGGGTGATATCGACGTCATTCTGAAACTGAACAATGCTGCGGAAGGCTCGCACGGAGGTTTCGAGTTTATCGGCATTCGCTGGCTCGCCGTCGAAATTGACGACCAGGTCAATGCCGCGACGAAGGGAATAATTTTTGATTGCTTCTTGCACTTCGAGCAGAATGTCGAGCTGCGCCTTCATCAGCTCTTCCTTGATTTGGGAGTCGCCGATTTTGGCGTCAGCATCCAGTTTTGTGCTGCTCTGAACTAGCTTTTCTTGTAGTGCACGATACTCAGGCGACCCTACTTTTAGGTCGCGGAGCTTTTCTTGTTCCTTAAGAAGTTCTTTGCTTCGCGCTTGAAGTGAAGTGTTCAGGTCGCGAGATTTCTTGTTGGTTGCGTCCTTGAGTGCGACCATATCTTCGTGCTTTTCCATGATATACATCATGTCGATCACGGCGATCACTGTGCCCGAGCTTTTCGCAGGCGCGGCAGCTGCGGTTTTTGGCGCGGCGTTCGATTGAGCCATCACGGCGGCGGCGGGGACAGTCGCAACAATCAGCGCTAGGGTAGAGCAAAACTTCAGCACGATAACCCTCCTTGGTCAGCAGGCATGTCAATGATGGCGAAGCGAAGACAGTCACGAATTCCGTTCGGCTGCCTTGATGGGCGACTTGTAGATTCGTCCCTTGACTATTGCAAGAGCACTCGGCGTGCCAAGGAATTAGAAATGAATTCAGAATCGCTATTGCTAGCGTAGTCAAACCTCGCTCTACCAAGGACTAACGATTTGAAACCTGGTATTAGCGGGTCACACCTTTGACCGACCAAATGAAAGGATTGCAAAAACGCGCCGACTTAGTTGAAAGTCCTACAAAGTACTATTCAAGATTGCTGTCGCCGACAGCACACCATGAAAGCCGAATTTTTCCGCCACTTCGAGATCTTGCACGTTTCGCACACCGCCACCGAGGAACCAGTCGAAGCTTGGAAACGCCATCAACGAAGGGCGCCAGCTTTCTAGCAAGTCGATCGCGCGCCCGACTCCGACCGCCGCAAGGTCGAGTGCGATCACTTTCTGGATACCCGCATTCGCCGCCGCCAACAAGAGCGCTCGTTCGCCGACGGCCGCTTTTGTAAGCGGCACACGCTCTTTGCGATCGAGGCTTAGGATGCTCGAGCCCGCTCCCACAACACTCGCCAACCTGGTGACGAGTTCGCCATTTGTTAGTGTCTCCGAGGCAAGAATGAGCTGATGTTTTTGAGGGTAGCGGCCTTGAAAGTCTAGATAAGGCTGAAGACTTGCTTCATCTCGCAGACCGCAGTCGATCCAAAGAGGGCAAGTAGCGACTTTTGAGATCGCTTCCCAGATCTTGATTTGAGCTGAGTTCCCTGCAATCGAATCGAGGTCAGCTAGATAGATCGCGGCAGGCTTTCGAGCTCCGTAAAAGGCTGCGAGAGATAAGGCGTCGCCGTCTCGCATTCCTTCTCGACGAACGGGGGCATACCGATGACGCTCGCCGGCGATGGCGTGAACCGCCGCGCCATCGCGCAGATCGATGACTGGAATGATCTGCATGAATGACCAAAACGCTGCATTGCTAGTTGAGTTCTGCGGGACGCGCGCCGATGACGACGGTGATTTCCATCCGAACTCCATCGCGAAGCACGCTGAGTTTGACGCTCGCGCCTGCTAATGCACTCGAAACATACTGGATCACTTGCGGCGGACCCGCCACTGGCCGGGCGTCCCATTCGGTGATGATGTCGCCGACTTTTACGCCAGCGGCTTCGGCTGGGGAACCATGGCCGAATTCACTCGTCAGGGAGGCGACGACGGCTCCGCGAGGCGAAGTCATTCCTTGTGCGGCG
>JBKJSI010000038.1:0-4854 GCA_046595915.1 Pirellulaceae bacterium | reverse complement strand
CTTGCCTTGATCTTGGCACAGGAACCAAAGTCTTTCGCCAGCGCCTTAGAAGCGACAAAGCGAGTGCTTATACCGCATCACCCGTCGCCGCCGGCGGACATCTTTATTGCACGAGCGAGGAGGGACACACCTTTGTCGTTGCGCTCGACAAGGAAGGAAAGACGGTCGCGGAAAATGACCTAGGAGAGGCCGTGTTAGCTTCGCCCGCGATTGCCCAAGGCAAGTTATTTTTGCGAGGTGAGAAGCATCTTTTTGCAATTTCTCCGAAAGCGGAGTGAGCGATCGACGACTCTTCGAAATCGAATTGCCCAGTCACTGACTGGGTAATTCGCTACTGAGCCGTCCGGCTCTCTTCATGAAACGTATAAGCCTTCCCCGTCACCGGATTAAGTGGCAGCCCGGTTGGAAAGTAACGCGTGTCGCGTCCCAGTTCGGCCAAATCTTCCGAGGGCCAGGCCCCATTCGCCAAGTACCATTTTTCAATTGCGGCGTTGATTTCCATTCGCTGTTTACGATCAAGTTCTTCGCGGCCTCGTTCGTTGGCGCCGCCGGCGTAGGGGATCAAGCAGACGGCAATGATGCCGACAATCGTCGCGAGCGAGAGTAGTTCCAGCAGCGACGACCCCTTGGAGAGTGCGCGGAGGCGGGCGATCATCTTTCGGCTCCCTAAGTGATTCACAACGGCGATGCCCGACGTTAGGTTCATCAAATCTAGGTCGCGTTTCCCCCTCAAGCGGGGCCCCTGCTTCCTCGGTAACGGCAAATGGTCCGCACCCCCACGGCGCAGTCATGCAACATGAATCGATTTTGCTGGCTCTAATCTTTATGGCGGCGATGCTCTATTCCTGCGTCGGCCACGCAGGGGCATCGGGCTACACCGCGATCTTGTTACTTTGGGGTTTAGCGCCAGAGAGTTTTCGCCCCGCAGTCCTGATCATGAATATCTGCGTAGCGAGCATCACGAGTTATCGCTTCATCCGTGCCGGCTTCTTCGATTGGAATTTCCTCTGGCCCTTAGCAATTACGTCCATCCCGTTTGCGTTTTGGGGTGGAGCGATCAAAGTCTCCTCGCAATTGCTTTTCCTTCTCATCGGCATTGTCTTGATTGCTTCGGCGTTCAGGCTTCTTGTTGATCTAAAAGAGAAGGAAGGCGAATCCAAAAGGCCCTTGAAATGGATGCTGCTTTTAGTTGGCGGCGGGCTGGGACTTTTGGCGGGCCTCTCAGGAACGGGTGGCGGTATTTTCTTGACGCCGGTGCTGATCATTGCGGGTTGGCGAAAAGCGAAAGAGGCGGCGGCGATCTCGGCGGCGTTTATCTTGGTAAACTCGATCTCGGGGCTCGCTGGCAACATATTGATGACGGGCTTTAACGTAAGTTCCATCACTTGGCCCTGGCTCGTCGCGGCGCTTTTGGGCGGCGTTGTCGGTTCGGAAATTGGTTCGCGGCGGCTGACGCCTTGGTGGCTCAAAAAAGTGATGGCGGCGGTATTGTTGATCGCCGCGTACCACTTGATCACCACCAAGCCGAAAACGAAGGGAAAAGAACCGCCATTAACGCGCCCCATGGCGGCATTGGCCTCGCCCCCAAAAATCGGTCGTTTGGTATATTGAGGGTTTACGCGGGGCAAGCCCGCCGCATTTATTCGAGGTAATACCGATCTATGTCGCGACGTAGCCGCGCTCGCGAGGTTGTGCTGCAAGTTCTTTATCAGGATGACCTCAACCCTTCGCACGACCTGCATGAAGCGGACCAGTTTTTGGCTCGCCGACTGGGCCATGATGCGCCGCTGGTGGAGTTCGCCCGCGGCGTTCTCTCCGGCGTCCGCCGCAACCGGCCCGAGCTCGACCAGATTTTGGCCGCCAAGGCCGACAACTGGAGCCTCGCCCGAATGGCGGCGACCGATCGCAACGTTCTGCGGATTGGCGCCTTTGAGATCCTCTTCACCGACACGCCGGGGCGAGTTTCGATCAACGAAGCGGTCGAACTGGCGAAGCGATATGGCGCCCGAAGTTCGGCGCCATTCGTCAACGGCATCCTCGATCGCATCCTCCAAGAAAAAGCCGCTGGACAAAAAAAGTCCAACTAATGGCGTCATCATCTAGATAAGAATGAGTCATGGGCATATTTGATCGATTTGCGAAGAAGCCAGCGCCAGCGGAACAGCCGGTTCCAGAAGCGATTGTCGAGCCGACAAAAAAAGCATCCCTCTTTGAGCGATTCAAAGCGGGGCTCGCGTCGACGGCGCGCGTGCTCAATACCGATATCCGCGACCTCTTCAAAAAAGAGGGGCGGCTCATCGACGAGGATTTCCTCGATGAGCTGTTCGCGATCATGGTGCGGACCGATATGGGCGCGGGCCCAGCATCGGAAATCAAAAACAGCATCGCCACCGAATTTCGCGGGCGCGTCGTCCATCTCAAAGAAGTCCTCGACGTCATCAAAGCCAAAATCATCGAGCTGATGGACCAGCCGATCAGCCCACTCGTGTTCGCCGAAAGCGGACCAACGGTGATCATGGCGATCGGCGTCAATGGCTCGGGCAAGACGACCTCGATCGCCAAACTCGCCTCGCTGATGCGCAAAGAAGGAAAGAAAGTCGTCCTCGGCGCCGGCGACACCTTCCGCGCGGCTGCCGTTCAACAACTCACGATCTGGGGCGAACGCACCGGCGCCGAAGTCGTGCGAGGCGAACCCAACGCTGACCCCGCCTCCGTCGCCCACCGCGCCGTCGCCCGGGCCAAGGAAATCAATGCCGATGTGTGCATCCTCGACACAGCAGGTCGCCTACAAACCCAAAGCCACCTGATGCAGGAACTGGGCAAAATCGTTCGAGTGATTTCGAAAGTCATCCCCGAAGCGCCGCACGAGAAGTTGCTTGTGATCGATTCGACCGCAGGCCAAAACGGCATCAGCCAAGCAGCAGGATTTTCAGAAGCGGCCGGCGGCTGCACCGGCATCATTCTCACCAAGCTTGATGGCACCGCCAAAGGCGGCGTGGTGATTCCGATTCGTAAGAAGTTCAACTTGCCAGTGAAATTCATCGGCCTGGGCGAGAAGGACGATGATTTGGCGGTTTTTGAAGTGAAGAATTTTGTGGATGCGCTGTTTGAGGATTCTGAGAGGTAGTTTCCAAACGCAATTACTTTTCGTCACGTATGAACGTCGCCAACTTCACAAGCTGATCCGTCCCAATCAAATCCACGCCCGCTGCTTTAAGCTCCTTCCAAAGCGCCGGCGACTCTGGCGTTGCCCAAAAGCGGAGGCGGCGGCCCTTGGCATGGACTTTGGCGACGATCTCCGCCAGCTTCTTTTTCTCCTCGGCGCTCATTTCGCCTTGACCGCGATATTTGAAGTGATTGGTCCAGTTGTCGCTAATGAGCGGCATCAAATCGGCAGGCGCGTCGCTATCGAGATCGCTTAAACGCCCATCGATTCCGGCATAACGCGGCTTGCTCGTTTTGATCTCTTCGATCGGGCGATTGCCGCTGATGATGACCGTAACCGCTCTCGTTTCGGCCTTCCCGTCGCGAGACTGATCGAAGAGGTGATAATAATCGCTTAAGAGTTTGTCGAGCGCCGCATAGGTTTCGGGTCCGTTGGATTTGATGTCGATCAACAGCGTGAGATTCGGTCCATCGCGATAAACTCTACCCGTCTTGGAGACTCGCTCCAGCAATGGCATTAGGTACAGCCTCTCAAGCGTCTTTTCCTTATTGAGTTCAAGCGAAGTGTGACCGACCAGCAGCTTGCCTTCGACGAGAAAGATATCCGCCTCGACGCTTGTGAATCCTTGGTCCAGCGCGTCAAGCAGCGGGCGCTTATGCAGGTAGTCGTTATGGGCGTGAGCGTTTTTGAGCGGCGGCGGTTCTGGAGGTTGCGCGAGAAGAACCGAACTGCTGAGAGTGGTGATTATCGAAACGAGGATGAAGCATGTGAGGCGCAACATTGGTCGGCTCGGCGGCGAACGAAGGGTGAGTTTACCCCTCCACCATAACCTCCTTTGCCCATGTCAGTACACACGGATAAGGTGGCGTCAACTCCTATTCTTTTGGAATTTTGGCGACTGGTTTGGCCCGCTCCACCCGCAGCTCCTTTGCCCCCAGGCCGAATTCCTTTCCATTGGTCGCATGAATGCGGATGTAGCAGAGGCCTTCGCAATCTGTGGGTAGTTTTAGCTTTGTCGTGAACTTGCCGACCTTTGCGTCGGCGCTTGTGGTTAGCCAGCAGACGTCGTTGGCTTTGGCGTAGGTTTCTTGGAAGTCGCTCCACTCGGCTTCGAGCGTCGGCAGGTCGAAGCGATTGGAGACGCCGAATTTGTTTTGATCGCGGGGGCAGACGATTTCTACTACGGCGCGGCCGCCGATGGCGCTTTGGAATTCGATATTGAGTTCGTCGCCGATGAGGCAAGTCTCGGGGGCGACGATGGCGATTTCGGTTGGTCTCGGAAGGGCGAGTAGCGGGTCGCCCAGGAGTTGATAGAGCTGCACGTGCTCGATTCGTTCTTCGTCGAGTAGCTCTGGCTTGGGGCTGACGAGTTTCGCGAGTTGGTCGAAGAGTTTGCGATTCTTGCTGTCGGGATTGGCGCTGGCGAGTTGGGTTTTGGCGTGCTTGAAGACTTCGCCTAGCGTTCCGAGTCGGCGTTGAAAATAGCCTTCGAGCAATCCATCGCCGAAAATGCTGTTGCCGTAGGGCATCGTGACGCGGGAGCCGCTGATGACGGCGATGGGGCCGCCGGGGGCGCGTAAGAGATCTTCGGCGAAGCAGTCTTGAGGCAGGTCGTAGGCGCCGGTGTGGCAGGCGAGGAGGACCGCGATGGGCGGGCCTTGCGAGAGTGTCAACTTCTTGGCGTCGAC
>JBKJSI010000190.1:0-7165 GCA_046595915.1 Pirellulaceae bacterium | reverse complement strand
ACCATGCCGAATTAGGCTTTAGCGTGATTCCGATCGCCGAGCCCTCCCGCCTGAAACTTACTCCTCCCCGGAGTCCCGCCATGCTCACCATCCTCGGACGAGCGGTTCGCAACCAGTTTTGCGACGGAATGTCACGAAGAAATTTTCTTACCATCGGCGGAATGGCCGCAGGCGGCCTCTCACTTCCGAGCCTGCTTCGCGCTGAAGGCAATGCTGGCATCAAGAAATCGCACAAAGCGGTCATCAATATTTTCTTACCCGGCGGCCCTCCCCATCAAGACATGTGGGACATCAAGCAAGACGCCCCCAGTGAAATCCGCGGCCCCTTTCAAGCAATCAAAACCAACGTTCCCGGCATCGAAGTCGGCGAGCTCTTCCCCAAGATGGCGGCAATCGCTGACAAGCTTGTTTTTATACGCTCGATCGTCGGCGCCACAGGCAACCACTACACGACGCAGTGTATGACGGGCAAAACCGATCAAAACATGCCCGCCGGCGGTTGGCCGAGCATGGGCGCATGGGTTTCAAAGATCCAAGGCCCCGTCAATCAAAGCGTCCCGCCCCACCTCAGCCTCTGCTACAAGACCGATCATGCCCCCTGGGGCGATCCAGGCAATGGGGGCTTCCTCGGAATCGCCCACGCCCCCTTCCGTCTCGTCGGCGGGCGCAGCGAAACCTCAAAAACCGACAACATGGTTCTCAAGGGCATCACTCTTGAAGAGGTCCAGCATCGTGACAATCTTCTGAAGTCGATCGACACCTTCCGCCGCGAAGCCGACATGACCGGCTCGATGCGCGGCGTTGACACATTTACACAACAAGCCCTGGGCATTCTCACGTCGAGCAAACTCGCCGACGCACTTGATCTATCGAAAGAAGACCCGAACATCGTCGCCCGCTATGGAACCGGCACAACCAAATTCCGCGACGACGGCGCTCCCAAGATGACGGAGAATTTCCTCATCGCCCGCCGCCTTGTCGAAGCAGGCGCACGCGTCGTCTCCCTCAACTTCAGCCGCTGGGATTGGCACGGCGACAACTTCGGCGCCTGCCGACAAGACTGCCCACTACTCGATGGCGCCCTCTCCGCTCTGATTACAGACCTTCATGAGCGCGGCCTCGATAAAGATGTCTCGGTCGTCTGCTGGGGCGAATTCGGTCGCACTCCGCAAATCAATAAAGACGCCGGACGCGATCACTGGCCACAGGTCTCCTGCGCCGTCATGGCGGGCGGAGGAATGCGAACGGGCCAAGTTGTCGGCAGCACTAACCGACTCGGCGAATACGCCAAAGATCGCCCCGTCAAGTTCCAAGAAGTTTTTGCCACGCTCTACCACAACCTGGGCATTGACCTCAACCAAGTCACCGAAAAAGACCTCCGCGGTCGCCCTCAATATCTGGTAGACGAAGAAATCCGCCCGATGCGCGAAGTGATCTAATTATTCGTGGTCGCCTATCGCGTAGTCGCGTCGCTTCTCCTGACAAGATTCAGCGACGCAGACATTTCAAAAGCGGCTTTGCTAAACTGATGTGCTCTCCATCCGATCCAACCTCGGAGGCATCATGCGCATTTTCATCGTACTCCTACTCGTACTCGCCCAATCGGCAAACGCTCAAGACGCAAAAAGCGAAGCCCGACCAGCAAGAAACGACGCCGAACTCCGAACTTGGCTCGAGCGAATGGCTTGGCATCACCGCTACTCGCTCGACGAAATGCACGCTGTGCTTGGAATGCCTAAGGACGAGATCACCGCTGCCCTAGCCAAGTTCGACATTCGCCCCGAAACCAAACCAAAACGAACTTCGGACGATCCGCTCCTTATCATGCCTTATCCCGGCGGCCGTCACCCCCGCATCGGCTTTCTCGATGGCGCCGTCAATCCGCAGCGCGAAACCAAACTCAGCATCTTTACGCCCTGGGATGACTCGAGCTACGTCGTCCTCGATTGCCCCGAAGCGGTCTGGTCCAATCTTGGCCTAACTTATCTCGCCCACACCCACGTCGACACGATTTGGACGAAACAAAAAATCGCATTACCACGCGAGGAATGGCAGAAAGCTAAAGGCGGCTGGCAACTGGAGCGAGTGCTGCCTAACAAAATCCAATTTCGTGTCATGGCTCAACCAAGCCGTGATCACATTACGTTGCGCTATACGATGATTAACGGGACGGACAAAACGCTCAGCGACCTGCGTGTCCAAATGTGCGCGATGCTCAAAGGCGCCAAAGGCTTCGACGCCCAAACCAACGACAACAAAGTCTTCAAAGAGGAATTCGCTGCCTGCAAGAGCGAAAAAGGCGATCGCTGGATCATCGTCGCCTTCAAGCCGATCCACCGCGCCTGGGGCAATGCTCCCTGCCCCTGCCTCCACGCCGATCCCAAATTACCGGATTGCCCCGCCGGCGAAGAACGTACGGCGGAAGGCTGGCTCTCCTTCTACGAAGGCAAGGACATCGAAGCCGAGTTCAAACGCATTCGTGAAGTCTGGAAATAGTTCCACCCCGGCGCGACTTGGCCCCGTCACGAGATGGTAACCTGATCATCTGGAGCCTGTGATCATGTGCCCAAAATAAGCCTTTTTTACACATCGAGTGCGTAAGTCCTTTAAAATATCCAACTTGCCGAACGCGCCCTCGAACGCGCCCCTGCTCACCGAGAGGGGCCAATTGGGCGCATTGGGCCACTTCGCAAAAACAAGGCAATTCTGCACGATCAGAGACGCCGCAACTACCGCTTCCTGATCTGCCGGATTCTTTCGTCCGTGAGCTCGCCCGAAAGCGGTTCCCTGATCGAAGACATGATTTCGTACTCCAGCAACGAAGACAACCAATGGCGGCGCCCGACATTCGCACCTTCCATCCCGTTCGCTGCAACGTCAATGCATTAACCGCGGCTTTCAGCAAGTCGCCGCATGTCTCGCTACATCGGAGTGTGACGTGAGCGAATTCCAAATCCGCCTTTTCGCAGCCGCAAAACAAACACTGCAATTGGAAAGTGTCATAGTGCAACTCGACTCGCCTCACACGCTCCATCGCCTGCAATTGCAGTTAGCGATCGCTTTTCCAGCCATCGCCCCGCTAGTGCAGAAAAGCCGTCTCGCCGTGAACGCAACCTACGCCTCGCCCGACCGGCTATTAACACCCACCGACGAAATCGCCCTCATCCCGCCCGTCTCGGGCGGCTAACCCATGATCGAACTAACCTCAAGTCCCATCGACTCCTCCAAGGCGCTCGCCGAAGTCACCTCTCCCAATTGCGGAGCGGTCGTTCTCTTCCTCGGCACAACCCGCAAGTGGACCGAAGGCAAAGAAACTATCGAGCTTGCCTACGAGTGCTACGAAGAAATGGCGATGAAGGAACTCGCCAGACTTGAAGAACAAGCTCGAGCCAAGTGGCCCATCGAACACTGCGTGATCGTGCATCGACTAGGAATTGTCCCCCTCGCTGAAGCCTCGGTCCTCGTCGCTGTCAGCAGCCCGCACCGCACCGCCGCTTTCGAGGCCGCCAAATTCCTAATCGACACCCTCAAAGAACATGTCCCCATCTGGAAGAAAGAACATTGGGCGGATGGAACGAACGACTGGGTCCATCCCACGGCCTGACATTCATTTGCGGTGGCCTAGTGCTTCACTTCACTTCGCACTCGTCGCTTTGATGTGGTAGACCGCCATCGGGCGACCATCAATGTTGGCCCATTCGCGGATTTCGAATTCACCTTCAACGACAATCTGCTTCGTTGTGAATTTCGTCGTCGCATCACCTTCCATCTGCACTCGAATTGCTTCGTAAATCGGTGTAGTCGGGCCGCGATTTACGTCGATCTTTTCGCGAGTAACAATTAGGGTCTTAATCCCTTCCTGCTTAAACACAGAAACCGGATTAATGAATCCGCTAATTCGGACTTGCTTGCCGTTCAGCGCCTCAATCTTCTCGCCCAGCATCTTGCGCTCGAACTTCGCGCCTTTAGCAATTTCAAATTTGAGATCGTCGAACTTGAGATCGATTACACCGTCGGGCTTTGATGCTTCGGGCTTCGCGGCGTCTTGGGCGTTCGCCGAAGTGAAGAAGAGGAGTGTGACTAGCAACGAGCACGCGGCGGCGCGATCTGGTTGCATGGTTGGGCTCGCTCTGAAGTACGCGCTCCGCAGTGCGTCGCGGCTAACCGGGAATCTATTTCGCGCTCTTGGCCTTCATGTGGAAAATCGCCATGGGGCGGCCATCAATCACGGCCCATTCGCGGATATCGAATTCGCCTTCGACGGTAATAGGGCGAGTGGTAAAGGAGGCGACCGCATCGCCTTCGAGCTCTACTCGCATGCAATCATAAATCGCGGCCATCGGCCCGAAGCAGCATTCTTTGTCGTCGCGCACCAGCACAAAGACCTTGATTCCCTCTTGCTGAAAGATCGAGGTCGGCAAGATATAGCCTTTGATCGTCAGCTTCTTGCCTTTGAGATCTTCGATCTTCTTGGTAACCAGCTTGCGATCGAACTTGGCGCCCTTTTCGATATCGAACTTGAGGTCATCGAACGTGATATCAAGAATGCCGCTGGCGTTTTTCGCCCCGGGGCGGCGCGCGGGCTCGACTTTGCGATCTGTCGCTTTGATATCGGCAGGTTTGGCGCCGTCGCCTTCCTTCTTGTCGAGCGCACCTTGGGCGACAGAAAGCAGGGTTGAGTTGGTTACGAAAAAGAAGAACGCGATCCAGCGAATCATCACGCGTTACCTTAAGTGGTCGGCTTCGAGTCGGAAGTAAACTCCTCCGAGCTTGCCAAGCCGTGGCTGCTTGTCCACGTGAAGTATACCCCCTACGCCGCGCTGGCTGTAACCATAATCGACCGTCAAATTATTTGAGAAAGTGACGTTCATCATGTGAGTGGGATTAGGCTCACCGCCGAAACAGCAGGTGCCGAGGTCTTTCACAAGCAAAAACTGCTTCAGGCCATACTTCTGATCGCCCGATGCGGTGTATCCCTTGATATAGACTCGCTTTCCGTCGAGCTCGAGCGCCCGTTTGGCGAAGGGGAGTTCCGGGTTCTTCCGGTTTTGCTGCAATTCGCTGAAGCTAACACGGGTGTAGCCCTCGGGTACTTCGGTGGCGGTGACATAGAGCCCCCAGCCGACGGAAACCACCAGCGTTGCGATCCCAACTAAGGCTCCAGTCCAGGCAACCGAACCGCCAAGGTATTCGTCTGGTCGCAGTCGAATAGTGCGAATAGCAATAACGCCCAAAACAAACGCCATAAACGCGCCGCCCATGAAGAGCACGCCAATTTCAGCGGGGAGCACCAAACAAGGGAGCGAAAGCACCGACAAAACAAGCGAAAAAACGGCCATTCCGCTGACGGCCCGATAACGTAACTCTGGCGCCTCTGACTCGAATTCCAGCGTATCTTCTTCGATCTGGTTCATCGCGACTTGGTCCCGTTCCTCTGTACGCATTTCCAGGACAGCCATGGTTCGTCCTTCCCATCATTATTGTATCGACGCGGTCGCGAATTATTAAATGCAATTTGATTGCATTTGTCCATTCTATGCAAATTGCCGCTTCTCGGGAAACTACGCCGCAAGGTTGGTGGCGGTTCGCTAGCAATTTCGCTGTGGGAACCTTTGACGATTGGGGTGATTTTCTCGATTGAATTGACCTTGCGTCCGATAAGTAGGCAGCCAACCGGCAATTCCTGCGCGTCTTCCGCGTGGGAAACAGGTATTTCGGACGGAGAAGGCGCTCATGCTGCGTCCCAGCCAGCTTTTGTTTCTCCTTGCGGCTTGCGGCCTCTCGCTAGCCAGTGGTTGCTGTTGCTCGCCCTGTTTGCGGTTGCCCTGCATCCAGTCGCTCGACCGGCACTATCCCGGCAGCGACGACTGCAACAATGGCGGACCTTGCGGCGACCCCGAAGATGTCGGCGGCATGCAAACCGGCATGGCAAACTGCGAAACCTGTGCGTCGCAGCGACAGCTGACCGGCGGCGGGTGTAGCAGCTGCTCGGGTTGCGGCGACTCCTGGTTCCCTTGGACCAAGGGCTTTACCGGCGGCGGTTGCGGACGGTTTTACTTTGATGAATGGTGGAGCGATCCACCCTGTAAATGCGAGCCATGTGATCTCAATGGAAATTACTGCGGCGGCCAGGGCATTTGCCGCAGCTGGCGGTTGGGGCTACCGATGCCGATGCTGAGCCGAAATTGCGCCCAGCGATGTGGTCCGGGAAATTGCTGTGGCTCCGCTTTGAGTCGTTGGCGAGCGAGCCGCACCTGCTGGGATGGTTGCCTCAGCCTTTGCGGACGCGGCTGTGGTGGTTGCGAAAGCTGTAGTTCGGGCCAATGCCATATCGACTCAGTGGGATACAACGCGGCGGACGATGCGACTTGCAGCAGCTGCCAGAGCGGTGGGACAACGATCATGACTCCCACGCCGCCAACGACCCCAGCTGCTCCGACGCCAGTACCAGTGCCTGTTCCCGCTGAAGCGAAGACAACGAGCACACAAAGTGTGCAGCCTGCTCGCACCATGGTGGCGACGCGGATGCCAACCAAGGCAGCCCCTTCGATGCGCAATTTCACGCCGGCCAAGGTCTCGACAACGCGAATGGCGACCAAGCCATCCAGTCAGACTTCGTCACGCCGAGGCTAGATTTCAACGAATAGTCAGTTGGCTGGTAACCATTCAATCGAATCGAGCCGCTGTCAGCTGGAGAAGATTCTCCAGCAAGTCAGCGGCTTTTTTTGACGCTGGACTCATTGACATATCGCGATATTCCGATATATTTAGGTATCAGCCAAGGTGAGACATGAACGCAAAACCCCTCAAATTGACCGATCTGGAGGCACTAGGCCAAGCGGCCGAGGGCTTGCGGACGCTCGCACACCCACACCGTCTTCGGATGGTGCAGATGCTGCTTCAGGGCGCCTACACGGTCGGCGATTTGGCGGAAGCTTGCGAGATCCCCAGTGCAATGGCCTCCGAGCATTTGCGGCTCATGCAGCGATGCGGCTTTTTGACGAGCGATAAGGAAGGCCGAAGTGTCTACTATCGCGTCGCCGAGCCGCACCTCAAGAAAATCTTGCGCTGTGTAGAAGATCGATTTGGCTGTTCCGAGGGAGCTGCATAGTCAGCCCTTCGGATAAGCGAACAAGTCACGAACTTACAACGTATTCATAACGAC
>JBKJSI010000165.1:0-9234 GCA_046595915.1 Pirellulaceae bacterium | reverse complement strand
GCAGCCGACTTGGCGCATCGTCAAGAAGGAGCCGCCTCCCAAGAAAGCACCCACGCTGTCGCAGTTCATGGCGCTGGTCGCTCGCCTCGGCGGCTACAACGGACGAGCCACAGAGCCGCCGCCCGGAACGCAAGTGATCTGGACCGGACTACGCCGCGTCCTCGACTTCTCCCTCGCCTGGGCAGCATTCGGCAAGAACAAGGATGAACTTGTGTATAAATGACAGTATCTAGGGGTTAGGTTGCCAATGGATGTCTTAGATTGCCAAGTTAACTTGCAGGAACTACGAGTTGCTTGTGGTGCGCCCGTGGGCGGGCGCTTTGGTTTGTGGTGGCCGCCGTTCGAATTCGCAGGAAATGGACGTGGCGACCCGAATCATTTTAGGTGCAGGGTGGCGCCATTTGGGGACAGTTTTTTCACAATATCTGTAGACGACTCAATTTGCTTACGGCTTTGGCAAAACGATCGGCAATGGCGTCGATTGGGGATTTTCATCGTGTGCTACGCCTCGTCAAGTATTCCCCGAACCTATTTTCGAGAGAAGTTCTTGCCTTCCCAGAGGACAATGTGAAATGGGGGCGGCATTGCATTCGCTAGTTCTTGGATTTGTAATTCCGTGAATGGGCCATCAATCCAAAGCTGCTTCAAGGTAGGATGGCCGCTAAGTCGCTTTAGGCCGTCGAGCGTGATGGCGTCGCTGGAAACTGTAAGGTTCTCGAGTTCGGGAAGTAGCCGGAGTTGAATCAAGCCGGCATCTGTGAGCCTTGTGCGAAATAAATGAATTCGTTTCAGTTTCTTGCATACGGTCAGTTGTGCAGCGCCTTTGTCCGTGAGATTTGAATCATTAGCTTCGAAGTCTGTTAGGTTCGGCCAATCACCCTGTTTGAGGCCAAAGTCTCCGGTAACTTTGGTTTGAAATAGAGCTATCTGAGTGAGACTGCTGAGTCCCCGAAGCTGTTCTATCCCTAAATCTGTTACCGCGGTGTTGCTCAACCCGATTGATTTTAGTTTCGGCATCTTCGCGAGCGAATTGCATCCGAAGTCAGTTATGGCATTTTGCGAGATACTGATGTTTTCGAGCAGCGGCAACTTGGCAAGATCTTTGAGCGCCAGGTCTGTAACGAGTGTCGTCGAAAGGTTGACTCCTTTTAGTTGCGTCAAAAGAGAGATTTCGGCTGCACCTCGATCTGTTAAGGAAGTCGACGGGAGGGAAAGGAATTCCAGAGATGCCAGTGATTGAAGCGACACCACGGCGCGATCATCGATGTTTTTTCCGCTCACAACCAGCGAATTGAGCTTCATGCAACCGCGAATCCCTATCAAATCTTCATTCTCAATCGAATCACCTTGAACTGATAAATGCTTGAGCTTTGGCAAATTTGCAAAGCAGCCCGATCGAACTAACGTTCCGTCTTTGGGGCGATAGATATCGACGCTTCTGACCCACTGCGATTCATTGAAATTCCGGATGTCAGCGTTGGGATGAGAGGCCTTGATTTGCCGGATCGCGAGTTCCTGCAGTCGCCACTGATAGAGCGGGTGAGCGATAAAGGCGAGCGCGAGTGAGGCCACAACCATGAGGAGGAGAAGGGTGCGCAGGCTGAAGGTGAAGCGGCGGCGCTTCGGTTGCGGGCTGAGTTCGTTGGCGGCGGTCAAAGGATGGTTCCGCGGTGCGACATGGCCGATATTACTACTGACGGTGCAATATAATGAGGCAGCGATGGGTGTTCAATATCTCTTCAAGGCGCGCGCGGAGTTGGTTTCGGTGTTCGAAGCAGTTGAAAGATTACGGACTGTGCATCGAAGGAGTGGTTGGGGGTGCGGTCATTCAAGTGATTTGGGCTTTCGAGCAAAGTGGAGGGCCAGGCGCATGAAAATGTGGCATACTGTTCGAATGCGGAATCGTCGAGAGATATTGAATGGCGGACCCTTCAATGAAACCTGACTCGGTCGTTGAAGCGGATTCCACTTGCGGTGATGGTGAAAAGCCCGCTGCCCAGGCGCCACTAGTGCGGTTTCGCCTCATGCATTTGTTTGTTTTCACCGCCGCAGTTGGTCTCTATTTGCAACTTTGCACACTCATTCCTTGGGTGGTGCCCTGGCTAGTACCGATCGCCGTGTTCGTTGTGGCCCTTCAGCCGTATCTTGGTCGACTTGATATCCCCATCAGCAACGCCTGTTTTACAGCGTCAATTTGGGCTGCGGGGGTCAATACTGTGGCGACTCCCGTGGCGATCATGATTGGCGAAGCAACAATTGTCGAAGGTGAGTCGCCCTATCACGGCCAAGATCTCAAAATTCCAATCGTGTTCGCTATCTTTGGAATCTTGGCTTTAGGATTTTTCGGTGCAATGATCGGGGTGATTTGCTCGCTGATGATGTCGTCCATCGCTCTTGCAGTTCGAGGCATCGCTTTGCGCGGTTCTTAGCAAATTATGCCTGACGCCGACGAGTTTGGGATCTTAGTCGAGTCAATCGCAAGTCGCAGTCGATTCGTCTCTGTAAGTACGCGGATGGCCTCCTGGAAATGCGCGACCTCCCAATTTAATAGCGCCGTCCCTCGCCGGCGCATTAAGAACCGCCGCAGCACCTCCACTCCGCCGATTCGGAAATTCCACGCTTCCATCGGCACTTCAGCGAGCACCACTCCTGAAGCCACAAAGACTTGGACCATCTCACAGAATGGTTGCACTCGCGGATATCGATGCTCAACGACAAAATTCGATTCTCGCTCATTAGCTAAATTGAATGCACGCCATCCAGCTTTCGGAGCGTGTAGCTCGATCAACTCCTGCCCCAATTGAGTAAGCTGTTTGGCGACACCCTTTTTAACAAACTCGCGGCGAGGAATTCGCGGAAAATCGGTTCGCAATGCTGCACTTGCGGATTCTCGATACCAACGGCTGTGCATGATTGCGTAGGAGAATGCGAGCCAATCCTCGGGGGCGCTTTCGTTGAGGTTGGTTACTCGTTCGTCCTCGTTCCATTGATAGAGCGGCGCCAAGAATGGTGCGCCCCAGCGGCTGTGGAAGATGCGGTCGGTTACTAGATTTCGGGTGACGAGAAAATGGTCGTATTCGCCAACGCTGGTTGCTTGGCGCATGAAGACCAAGCCTAGGTTCTCTTTGAGCATGTGCCGCATGACTGGATAACGGGCGCGGCCGAGGAGACTTGGATCGTAGTAGATCCACCAGGGATCAAAGGGGCCGACCAGGATGGTTTGGATGTAGGAGGGATCGAAGGCGCCGAAGTGGGTGCGGATTTGTTCTTCGAGTTTTGACCGTGAGCGGGCGAGGAAGATTGCGTCGTTTTTGGTTTGGACGCCGGAGACGTATTTCTTAAATATTTCCGGTAGTGAGGGTGCGGCGGAATACCATTTAGGTGGTGTTGGAGTTTCACTCCACGCTTTGTTGCCTCTCTCCGATGTTTCGCTCTCGATCGCGATTTCGCGCCAGTCGGTTGAGTGAGCCGTGTGGTTGGCCAACCAGTCTACTTTCTGTTCGCGGGCGCCGTTGAGGATGGCTTGAAAGACTTTGGCCGGTGACTTTGGATCGTGATTTGCTTGGCGGACAAAGAGGCATGCGGCGGTTGGTTGTCTTATTGAAAAGAGATTGCTGTTGGATTCTTCCGGCGACTCGAGTCGCAAGATATGGAGTTCGTCGAAAGTCGAAAGCAGGGAGCTTCGGACATGTGCGTGGGTGATGGCGTCTAAAAACGTCGTGCTGAGGACCATGGCGAGGACGCCGCGTCCGCGAGCGGCGATGAGGGACTCAGCCAGTCGCAGGAAAAGTAAGAACGCGTCGCGGAGGTTGGTTTTCTTTTCGCCGGAGCGCGAGCGATATCTCAACAGCTCTTGGTCGAGCCAACTGGAGAGGGCTCGCTTGCCGAAATTGGAGTAGGGCGGATTGCCGACGACCACGAGCGGTGCTGTTTGTCGGCCTTGGAACAGCTCATCTGGTGAGCAAAGGAGTGCGTTGCGGCACTCGATTTTCATTCGCCCGGTTGCTTCGAATCTGCGAGCTTGGGCGATTGCTTGGCAGAGTGCTGTCGCTACTGGCGAGTTTTCTAGTCCAAGGAAATCGCCGGGCGCCTTAGGGTCGTCTGAAAGTAAGGATTGAAAAAAGACTCCGCCGCCGCAAGCGGGATCGAGCCAGGTTGGCGATTCGTTCGGAAATTCTCGAGCTAGGAGTTCCGCGGCGCTCCGCGTTAAATACTGCGCTAGCGGCCATGGCGTGTAAAAGATTCCGTGCTGGCGCCGCTGTCCTAGTGCTCGAGCAATATTTTCACTGAGATAGGCTTCGGGAATGGGTGTACGATAGCGCTGTGCGAGATCCGCTAGCACGGTGTCTACATTGCTGCGTATCGCCGTCGCAAAAGGCTCTGTTGGAAAGCGATTGCTAAGAATCTCGCCGGCTTTGGCGGCATGGGAATGGCTTTTTGCTTCGCGCAGCCATGCGCCAAGATTGGCCAAGAGCGTCGTTGTTGGATTGTCAAATTGCTCGCCGTGCATGGCGAAAGCATGACATAGCATTGCAGCGACGCATAGCACCATGACTATCAGCATGACCATCACCAGCAGCTTGCCGCTAGCGAGGCGCGTCGAGCTTGCCGCCTTGTAAGGTCGTCACTAGAATCCGCCCCGCATCGAAGGCGTTCGCGCGCCTAGAGATGCGTCAAGCCATCCAACTTGAACCCGCGAAATATCCCGCGATTGCGCGGTATTCGCTGGGGCATGGACGCCCTTTATTACTACTTTAGTCCTCTTATTGCTGTTGCGTTATGCAATCGCGCGCTCGCGGAATTCCGCGCGGCGAGAGGACTCTGCGCGCTCTTCGCTCTGGGCGCGTATCTTGCGAGGCCTTTTATTCGGCGCCGGAGTGCTGTTTCCTTTAGGCCGATTGGCGGCGGATGACATCGAATTGCCGCCGGCCGATCCGCGCGATGCGGTTTCGTTCCGCGCGACCTCGGCGGAGAAATGGCGCGAGGGGGCGTACGATGTTTGGCGACTTCGCGGCGAATGCGAAGTTCGTCAAGGACAGCTGAGCGGCTTTGCTCAAGAAGCAGTTGTTTGGGTGGATCGCGGTTCGGGGCGCGAAGGCGATGCGACGAAAGTCATCGTCTATCTCGAAGGCAAAGTCGAAGTGGTCCGCACCGAAGCGGGCCAAGGGGAGGGCGAGACGGTTTTGCGAGACAAGAGTTGGATTGGACGATTGCATACCGTGCAAGAAGTCGAATTCGATGTGCCTCAGGAATCGATCCTCGAATCGGGTGAGCAGCCCACGATCTTCCGCCGAGCATTAGCGGCGCGAAGTGGACCGGGGCAAACGGCTGGATATAAGCACACCAAACAAATTGGCGCTGGGCAAGATGACGCCGCGCAAGTCGACGTGGCGCCGCCTGGGGCGTCGCTCGTTGCTCCTCTGGAGATTCAAGGATCTGGCGGCAGGCGATTGATGATTGGTCCACGTGGCGCGGTGCGCCCGCAGTTGGATTTGATTCAGAGTCCCGATGGCTCCGAATCGGTCGCGGTGATCACCAAGGGGGTGCATATCATCGTCGAAGGCATTGGCGCGGTCGAGCAACTCGGCGGCTTCGATCCGGGACGCATTGAACTTGAAACCGATCGCGCGGTGGTTTGGACGACTTCCGCCAATCAACTGTTTGCGATGGGCGATAATGTGATCGATGAAAACACGCCGCTGGAGTTCTTTCTCGATGGCAACATCGTCTTTCGCCAAGGCGATCGCGTTATCTACGCCAAGCGGATGTATTACAACGTCACCACCAAGCAGGGCGTGATCCTCGGCGCGGAGATGCTCACGCCGATTCCAGAATATCAGGGGCTCGTGCGACTGAAGGCGGATGTGATCCAGCAGGTTGGAGAGCAGAACTTTGAGGTATATGGCGGCGCTTTTACTTCAAGTCGACTCGGTGTGCCTCGATACTGGCTTCAGTCGGAGCGATTTTCGGTGACCGATCAGCCGCGACCGCTGGTCGATCCAGCGACGCGGCAGCCGATGATCGACCCACAGACAGGTGAAGAGGCGATTGACCATGTGATGACGGCTCGCGCCCGTAATAACTTTGTTTATGCCGGTGGGATTCCCGTCTTCTATTGGCCTTTCATTGGTACGAATCTTGAAACGCCCTCTTATTACATTCGGCAGGCGACGATCCGCAATGATCGCGTCTTCGGCGTGCAGGCGTATGTCGATCTCGATCTTTATCAGATGTTGGGAATCGCTTCGCCACCGGATGGGACTCAGTGGACGCTCTCGACCGATTTGTTAAGCAAGCGCGGTGCGGCACTGGGCACCGACTTTCGTTACAACCGCGATGACTTTTTCGGGATTCCGGGGCATGTTGGCGGCATTTTTGATGCTTGGGGTTTGCAAGATGGCGGTCTGGATAATCTCGGCTTTGACCGACGTACTTTGTTGCCGGAATCGAGTATTCGCGGGCGGGCGTTTTGGAATCATCGCCAAGATTTGGGCGACGGCCTGCAATTCACGGGCGAATTGGGCTACATCAGCGATCGCAATTTTCTGGAGCAATACTTCGAGCGCGAGTGGGATACTTATAAGGACGAATCGACGGCCATCGAATTGAAAAAGTACTGGGATAATCAAACCTTCAGTGCGATGGCGGGTGGACGAGTTAATGATTTCTTTATGCAGACCGAATGGCTGCCGAAACTCGATCACTACATTCTGGGGCAAAGCGTCTTTACGGATCGGATCAATTTTTCGGCCCACAGCAACGTCGGATATGCCCACCTCAAGACCGCTTCGACGCCGCTCAATCCTTCGGAGCAGGCGGTGTTCGATCCATTGCCCTATGAAAGGGATCGCGAAGGCATTCGCGCGGCGACTCGGCCGGAAGTTAGCGTTCCGCTTGATCTAGGACCGCTGCGATTTGTGCCCTATGCACTTGGCGAAGCTGCTTATTGGGGCGAAGACCTTAACGCCAATGACATGACTCGGCTTTATGGGCAGGCTGGCGTGCGGATGAGCTTGCCCTTTTCGTCGGTCGATACGGAGGCGCAGAGTGAGCTCTTCAACGTCAATGGGCTGGCCCACACGGTGATCCTCAATGCCGATGCGTTCTATGCAGACTCAAGCCAAGACCTTACGAATCTGCCGCTCTACGACCAAATTGATGACGATTCGCAGGAGCATTTTCGACGTCGCCTCAAATTTCAGACGTTTGGCTTGCCGGCGGGCACTCCGGTGCCGGCCCGGTTTGATGAACGGTTCTTCGCGGTGCGATCCAACTTGCAAGGCAACGTGACCTCGCCCACCGAAATTGCGGAAGACCTGGAAATGGTTCGGTTCGGCGTCAATCAACGGTGGCAGACGAAACGCGGGTTGCCCGGTCGCGAACGCATCATCGATTGGATCACGCTCGATGCGGGCGTTTCCTTCTTCCCTGATCCGAATCGCGATAACTTTGGCGAAGAAGTGGGGATGGGGACTTACGACTTTCGCTGGCATGTGGGCGATCGGGTGACGCTGCTCTCGGATGGTTTCGCGGACGTTTTTGCGAATGGACTGAAGACCGTTTCGATCGGTGGGCTTATCACTCGGCCCGAGAATGGCGAGTTTTATCTGGGCTATCGCCAAATCGAGGGACCGATCAGCAGTCAAATCGTCACTGCCGCTGTAGGTTATCGCCTCAGCGAAAAATGGGCGGCTCACGCAGCGACTTCGATCGACTTTGGCGCCACCGGGAACATTGGCCAAAACTTTGTGCTGACCCGTGTCGGCGAATCGGCCCTTTTGAGCCTGGGATTGAATGTCGACTCGAGCCGCAATAACGTTGGCTTTACGTTCAATCTAGAACCGCGATTCTTACCGCGATCACGTTACAGCCGGATTGGTGGAGTGCCGATTGCTCCGGCGGGTGTGAGTGGATTGGAATAGACAACGGCGAATTCGACCGATCTATTCTTTTGAAGTGGCAATATTTTTCGGCGCAACTGATTGCCCAACTTTCACAAGTCGATCTTTGTGTTCCAGTTGCAGCTTCGCATAGTATTCTACGATTTTTCGTGGATCATGACCGATTTGTTGCGAGATCTCATGGCGAACTTTGCGGATTTCGTCTAGCAGCGGTTCTTTCGTCATGGAGTGGGGTCTCCCCCTAATAATTCTATGGGCGTAACCAAAGTCGGAACGTACAAACCAAGTATACCATTCACTCGGCGAATGTGCCCAAATTTGTTGGCATTCGCAAGATGACGGCAGTTCCAGGTCACGAGAAACTCACATCGATGATAAGACGCGACAGCCAAATGAAGGGCATCGCCGAAGGGATCAGCTGGCATTAGCCTATGGGCAATGTAGGCTTCAACAATCTCAGAAATAGCATCGTCAATGACTAAGAGTTCAATGGAATCCATCAATTCCAGCGACTTGTCGCGCCCAGGAAAGTCGCCATTTTGCAACTCGTCAATGACTGCAACGCTCGACACAATGCGATCATGCAGAATGGCCTCATCCCACCATTGGCGAGTCCATTCCCTTCGCGCAGCCATTGTCACGTCGCTTCGAGTTTCAAAATAGAAGCTCGGTATGGAGGTCTCAATGTAATGAGTAGCCATTTCGTATAGCTCGCCCAGTTTGCAGGCAGACTTGCAAGGCAATTTCAACGCTATCGCACATCCTCAATCTTGAAATGCGGGTTCTCAATGATGCCAAACACGTTGCCATGCGGATCGAGCACGCTGGCGACTTTGATTCCGCCGCCGACTTCGTTGAGTTCTTCATGGACTCTTGCGCCGAGGCTGACGAGGCGCACTAACTCCGCCGCTGCGTCAGCCACGCCCCAATAAGCGCCGCAGCCGACGACTCCGGGTGTCGCATCGGGCACGAGGCCAAGTTCAAAGCCGCCTACTGAAAAGCCGACGTAGAACGGCTCGTCAAAATAGGGCGGCGCACCGAGTACATCGGTGTAAAAGGCTTTGCCCTTGGCGAGATCGGGCGAAGGGTAAAGTGCTGTGCGGAGGCCGAGGATCATAGTTGAGAATCCAAAATTCCGATAAGGCTGCAAATCAATAACAAAAAATGCCTGGACAACATGGCGTCGCCCAGGCATGAGTTTAGCCGCTTATTCGTCTGCGCGAAATTGATCGAGCTAGCTGGCGATCTTTGCCGAAGTCTCAGCGCCGGCTAGTTTGGTGAGCAGGCTTCGCAGGCTGGCTTCGCTCATCAAGCGCGCTGTCCGCTGCGCGAG
>JBKJSI010000166.1:0-3043 GCA_046595915.1 Pirellulaceae bacterium | reverse complement strand
AAGAACAAGGATGAACTTGTGTATAAATGACAGCCACAAGATGGCCAGGTTTGATGACTCGTTGCAACAACATGGTAACGGCTCCAGCGAAATCGATGGGGCGGCGGTGCGAAGATTGGCACGCTTCATTTTTAGCGAATGAGTGGCGCCATTGGTGCGCAAATCTTGCCACAAAGTTTCATCTATTTGGCGAGGCGCCAAGCAACTCAAGTGCGGTTCACTGCGTGATAAGGGGCCCCTAATCACCGTAGTCTTCAGTGATCAGGGGCGTCTACCATGGATGATGCCTCGAAATAAACTAAACGAATCGCCCATTATCAAATTGATTGAAGGATGGAAATGTCTTCGACGCGCATTGCTATTTTGACTTCACTGGCAATGATCGCGTTCGCCGGAAATTCGCTACTTTGTCGAGTCGCCCTCAAGCAGACGCCAATCGACCCGGCGACTTTCACGACGCTGAGGCTCATCTCCGGCGCGGTAACGCTTTGGTTCATCGTGCGACTGCGACCCGGCAAACATTCAGGTAGCGGAACCTGGCTTTCGGCGCTAGCACTCTTTGTTTATGCAGCTGGATTTTCGTTTGCTTACCGAAGCCTGCCGACGTCAAGCGGCGCGTTGATCCTTTTTAGCGCGGTCCAGGCCACGATGATCTTTTTTGGTTTATGGAATGGCGAACGATTCAGAACGCTCCAGGTTGCCGGACTCTTGCTTGCTTTTAGCGGCGTGATTGTCTTGTTTTTGTCCAAACTCTCCGCGCCGCCCGTCACCGGTTCGTTGCTCATGCTATGTGGCGGCGTTGCTTGGGGAGTCTATTCCTTACGTGGAAGAGGAGTGGGCGATCCCATTGCGGTAACCGCGGGGAATTTTTTGCGCACCGTTCCCCTTGCGGCGGCCGTTAGCATCGTGACGCTGGACACGGCAAAGGTTGATTTGCTGGGAAGCATTTATGCAATTGCTTCCGGCGCCATCGCATCGGGACTGGGCTACGCCATCTGGTACACAGCTTTACCCAAGCTGAAGGCGACTACCGCTGCGGCAATCCAACTAACGGTTCCTCTCTTGGCGGCCTTAGGAGGCATGGCGTTTCTGGAGGAATCCTTATCCTTCTACTTACTTCTGGCCACAATTGCCATTCTCGGTGGCATCGCATTGGTCATTTTCAATCGGAATCAGCGAATTGTTGGTCCCCAAGGCCGGTAAGCGAAACCATAGCGTGATCGAGGTGTTGGGCGCATCGAGGCATATCGAACGCAGAGACGAATGCTACGATGTTGAATCTACCTCTTCACCAACGATTACTATTTGTTTGCAGCCAAGCCTGAACGGCTAGTCTTCGCTCCCCTTGGCGCATTTCCCTCGCATTACCTTGAGGATCATTGGAATGAGATATCCGGCTTTTACCCTCGCAATGCTATTGGCCATTGTTGTCACTTCCACAGGATCCGTCGTTGCGGAAAACTGGGGACATTGGCGTGGCCCCACCGGAAACGGAACTTCCTTAACTGCCAAGCCGCCAGTCGAGTTTGGCCCGGCGAAAAATGAGCGCTGGAAGGTTGAGATTCCTGGCGTCGGTTCAGCCTCGCCCGTCGTCTGGGGTGATCGTGTGTTCGTTTCGACGGCCGTACCTACCGGCAAAAAGCCAAACGAGTATTCCTTCCAATTGCTCTGCTTCAATCGCAAAAATGGGGCGCTGCAATGGCAGCAAACTGCAGTCGTTGCGATTCCTCACGAAGGGAGTCATCAAACCAATGGCTTTGCTTCGGCATCCCCCTGCACCGACGGAGAACATGTCTATGCTCACTTCGGCTCCCGAGGACTTTATTGCTACACGCTGGAAGGCAAACCAGTCTGGAACCACGATTTCGGCAACATGAAAATCCGCAACAGCTTCGGCGAAGGAAGCTCACCCACGCTCGTCGACGACCTGATCATCGTTCCTTGGGATCACGAAGGCCCATCCGCCTTGTATGCCCTCAACAAAAGGACAGGCGCAATGAAGTGGCAAGCGCCGCGCGAGGAACCTTCCTGCTGGGCGACTCCCCTCATCGCAACCGACGCCGACGGAAAAAAGCAAATCATCATGAATGGTCAAACGGCCGCCCGAAGCTATGACCTCGAAAGTGGCAAAGAACTCTGGCGCTGCGGCGGCCAGACCGAGCGACCCTGCGCGTCGGCAGTGGCAGCGGATGGCGTTGCCTATGTCGCCAGCGGCTTTCGCGGGGCATTTATCGGCGCCTTTTCACTCGGTGGACGCGGCGATCTTGCCAACTCCAAAAGTGTCCTCTGGACCCATAAACAAGATACGCCCGACGTTGCCTCTCCGCTGCTGTCACAAGGCCGCATTTTCTACTACAAGGGAAAGTCGGGCCAATTGACCTGTGTTGAAGCCAAAACAGGCAAAGTGCTTTACGCCGCGAGCCGCATTCCCGGAGTGAACAGCACTTACGCCTCACCCATCGCCGCTGGTGGGCACATCTACCTTGTCGATCGCGATGGCACGGTGGTAGTCATCGAAGACTCCGATAAGCTGAAAGTGATCGCGACCAACAAAATCGGAGAAGGAGTCGACGCCACGCCCGCAGTCGTCGACAACGAACTCTTCATCCGCGGAGCCAAGCATCTGTTCTGTTTTGAAGCGAAGTAACGCAAGCCAGATGGGGCGGAGCACATACGGTTTAGGAATTTGAATATTTCGATTCCGAGTGCGTCGGCTGGGGGCTTGGCGATTCAGAGGGAGTGAAGGGTCATGTGGATATCGGGTGCATTAAGTGTGTGAATGTTGTTGCCCCGGCGCCCATCGCGCCCGCATTTTCAGCCAGCGTTTGCTTGGCGGCTCGTCATTATCGCAAAGTACCAAGTCGAGGAATCTCACAATCATTCCGCGCTGGTCATCCGTGAATTTGGACAAGTCATCAGCTTTGAATCCGGAAGGGTTGAGCATGGAGATGACATCCACCTCGAATGCGGACTCAGGATTCAAAAGCGAAGACCGCAGAAAGGCAGGGAAGAAATATCGAAGTGCTTCGCTGCCAAGTAACAC
>JBKJSI010000879.1:0-11166 GCA_046595915.1 Pirellulaceae bacterium | reverse complement strand
TGGCTCGTTGTGGATTGGTGTTGAGCATTCTTCGGAGGCGACCTCGACGTCTTCGATTCAAGTCATCGATGGCCAGCCATTCGGCTCGCAAGAATTTACTCGGGATCGACGCTGCACGACTTGCGGAACCGTTTATCCGGCGCTGGAACCACGGAATTTTAGCTTTACGAGCCCGCTGGGCGCCTGTCCGGCTTGCGAAGGCTTTGGCCAAAAAGCGGAATTCGATCCAGAGTTGATAGTTCCTGATGTCAACAAAAGTCTCAGCCAAGGAGCGATTGCTCCTTGGAGCGGCGCGGCACAGCGCGAGGAGCAATCGCAGCTGTTGGAAGCTGCGAAGTCGGCAAAGATCGACTGCGAGGTTCCTTTTCGATCGCTTTCTGAGGCGTCGCAGAAACAGATTTTTTATGGGATCGCTGGAAGCAATTACATTGGCGTTATCCCGGCTTTAGAGGCCAATGAGGCGGCAGCCAAAACTGCCAGCGCGCGCGGACAAACGCAGCGCTATCGTAGTCAGACGATTTGCTCCGAATGTGGCGGTGATCGATTGCGACGTGAATCGCTTGCAGTGCATCTGGGGGGCAAAAATCTAGCGCAGGTTTGCGAATTACCGCTAAATGAGGCGCTCAACTGGTCGGAAAGCTTGTCGCTTTCGGCCTACGAACGCGAAATCGCGCGCGAGTCGCTTCAACAGATTTCGCGACGGCTCCGCTACCTTTGTGATGTCGGGCTGAGTTACTTGGCGCTAGACCGAGAGATGCGAACGCTTAGCACCGGCGAAGCGCAGCGAGCAGCGCTCACGAGCGCGCTCGGTTCGAGTCTCGTGAACATGCTTTATGTGCTTGATGAGCCTACGGCGGGGCTGCACCCGCGTGATTCGGCTCGGTTATCGGAAGGCATTCGATCGTTGCGCGATCGGGGCAACACCGTCGTGGTGGTCGAGCATGACGAAACGCTGCTGCGATTGGCGGATGTGATTGTTGAACTGGGACCAGCGGCGGGCGAGCGCGGGGGGCAGGTTACGTTTCAAGGCAATTTTCAAGCACTGCTGGCGCCGAAGGCGAGCCTTACCGGCGAGTATCTTGCAGGTCGTCGCGGCGGCGGAATGCCAGCGAAGCGCCGACCGCCGCAGCGCGGCTGGATCACGCTGCAAGGCGCGCGGGGCAACAATCTGAAGAATTTGACGGTTGAGTTTCCGCTGGGATTGCTTTGTGTCGTAACAGGCGTCAGCGGGTCAGGAAAAAGTTCGCTCGTTCAGGAAACGCTCTATGGTGCGCTATGCCGTCGTATGCGCAAAGATTGCGACAAACCTCTGCCTTACGACGAAATTGTTGGCGACGGTCAGCTCGATGATGTGATTCTGGTCGATCAGACGCCGATTGGAAAATCACCGCGATCTAGCCCGGTGACTTATGTCAAAGCGTTTGACGCGATTCGCCAGGTTTTTGCGGAAACGATTGACGCGAGGACGCATAACTACACCGCGGCCCACTTTAGTTACAACTCGGCGGAAGGACGCTGCTCGCACTGCGAGGGGGATGGGCATCTAGCGGTCGATATGCAGTTTTTGGCCGATGTCTATATGAAGTGCCCTCAGTGTCATGGTGCGCGATATCGGAAGGAAGTGCTGGAAGTTCGCTATCGCGGTCAATCGATTGCTGGTGCGCTGGAAAAGACTGCGCGCGAGGCTTTTTCTTTCTTTCGCGGACAAACGAAGGTTCAGGCCCGACTCAAACCGCTGCTGGATGTGGGGCTCGATTATCTTCGGCTCGGGCAGCCGGCAAACACGCTTTCCTCAGGCGAGTCACAGCGGCTCAAGCTGGCGATGCATCTTTCTTCAGCGAAACAGCGGCGAACGCTCTTCCTGCTTGATGAGCCCACAACCGGGCTGCACTTTTCCGATATCGTCAAACTGCTCGATTGCTTCGAATCGCTGTTGCAACTGGGCCATTCGATTATTTTGGTCGAGCACAATTTGCAAGTGATGAAGGCTGCGGACTATTTGATTGATCTCGGTCCTGAGGCGGCGGAAGGGGGCGGGCGGGTTGTTGCTCGTGGCGCGCCGGAGGAGGTCGCGGCGTCGACGGAGTCCGTGACAGGCGCGAGTCTCGCGATCGCTTTTGAAGCGGACCGGATCGCACGACTTGAGATGGAACGCGAGCATGATCAAAACCCGAGCGAGGATGACGAAACAACATGACGCAGCTTTTCCTCGCGGATATCGAGATCGACTCGCAGGTCACTCCGCAGAAAGCGGAAATCACTTTTCGACTACGTGAGTCCGCATGGGCCAAACTCGGCTTGGGCGATTCGCTCGTTTGGTCGGGCAGGGTTCGCGGGCCGTTCTGCGCTTTCAGTCAAACGCTGGCCGCGAATTATCCGCTTCGAGCGAGCAAAACCGGCGGCGAAGCGATTACAACGATCCCTGATTTTTGTCACTGGTCGGCTGAGTTGCCATTTACCTATGAACTTGACTTCGAGCTTAAGAGTGGCGATCAATCTGTCGCGAAGCTGCGGGAGACGATTGCCGTGCATTGGATTCGTTTGTATCAAGGCAAGTTCTATCAGGCCGCGAAACGCTGGGTTCCTCGGCTAACGAGACTTAAGATTGTTGAACAGGATGAGCTAAAGGCTTGGCTAGTGGCATTGCGATTGCAAGAGTTGGCGCTGGTCGTAAGTGCTGCCGACGCGTCGGACGCACTTCTTCTTGAGTGCCAAACGTTGGGCATTCCGATTGCGATCGAAATGGCCACGAACTCAACTGACGATGTGGCGCGATGGGAGAGCTTTGCCTGTGTCTTTTTGGTGATGCAGGCTCGCGAAGCGGCAGGTCCGATTCGCACTCGATTGTTCGTTGCGTCGCATGATGAAGACTTCGCTTCACTTTCAGCGGCGCGATGGAGTGTTCGCCGGGGAGATATGGATTCACAGCAGGCGCCATCAGGGCAACTTGTGGTGCGGGAGGGGGTTCACACTTCGCCGGTCGAGGCTCGCGCGGCGTGTGATCAATTGCAGGCGGATACCGCGCAGCTCGGGGATTGGGCGGCGTACTTGGCCTAAGGGAATGCCGGCTTATTCGGACTTTTTGCCATCGCTGGGGCCCGATTTCGATTCGGTTGGCTTCGTTGAGCCGCCCTTCTTTTCTTCCTTTTTCTCCGCATTTCGCTCGCGCGGGGCGGTTGCTCGCTGTTCTTCAAATCGCTTGGTCAGCTCGCGTTTGAGTTCCATCGCTTTGAGCTTTTCGAGTTTTTCACGCTCTTCGGCGCTGAGCGACGCGAGGACTTTGGCGCGATCTTCATCGGTTGCGGGCGGGAGCGAGTGGGCTTTGAAGGCGGCGCGTAGTAGGCAGGTGACCACCTTCCGTCGTTGCTCTTCGTTGGCCTCGATCGACAAAAACCGCTGTCGCGCTTCGTCTGATAGCAGCGTGGTCAGTTGCTTGAAATCGTCTTGGCTCGGAATGATGGCGTTTTGCTCGCCGACGCGCCGGGAATAGATTCCGTAGAGCCACATCTGTTTGCGTACTGGATCGGTGATGCGTTCCATATCGCGAATGACGGCCGCGGCTTGGCCCTTCAACTCATTGCCTTTGAGCTTTTCTTTGATTTCGTCTTCGTGAGCCGTGACAAAGCCCGCGAGCCATACGCGAAAGGCGTCGTAGTCTTTCGCCGTGAGGATCACTTGCAGATCGGAGAGCATCACCTGCAAATTTTGCTGGCTCTGTTGTCGCCAGCTGGTGCGGATCAATTCCACTCGGGCGGAAGGGTCGCGTTCGCTTTCGATCTTGAGGATCTCTCGTTTGTTGGGGAGCGTCTGAAGCCAGGAGTAGTAGCGGTCGTACACCCGCAGCAGGCTGACGCGCGCGGGGTCGGCGCCGATTTCTTTGGCCAAATGCCGCATCGATTCGAACTTGGGGCCGTTTTTGCCGTCGGCGTCCTGCTTGAGCGTTTGATAATGGCGAATGACTTCCGCTTTGTCTTCGCTATCGAGTGAATCGAGCGTGGTCGGCTCGGCGGGTGATTGCGTGTCGCTACCCTCGGGCGCCACAAAGAGCCCGGAGGATTGTAAGAGTCGCAAAAACTCCAAGTTCTTGTCACCGAGGTAGTTTTCGCTGAGGCGGCTGTACGTGACAAAGTTCGAGAGCAGGTGGAGCTCTTGCTCCATTTCGCGTTGAGGCTGCTTAGCGATGTAGGTGACAGCAAAGTAGCCGGCGCCGAGACTGGCTGCGGCAAGCAGGATTCCCGCTAGGGTGGTGATGAAACGGGGAGAGAAGCGAAATGCGTTTCGCGCGGCGGCTTCCTTTTTCACTAAATCCGCAGCGAGGCCCATTGTTGTCGTGGAAAAAGTTTCGTCGGCTTTGGCGCGCGGGAGAACGTCGAGCATGTCCCAGGTTTTTTGCAGTTGGCCTAGCTCGCGGCGCAGGGCGGGGTCGGTGGATAGGCGAGTTTCTAGCGCGAGGGTTTCTTCGCGCGAGAGTTCGCCGTCGAGGTAGGCGGCGAGGTCGTCGGTTTGGTTACCCGATGTGGGCTCGGCGGGTGGTTTGCTCATGTTTCGGTCTTCTGCGAAGTAGGTCGATACGCGGCTTCATCTGCCTCTTCCAGTGGTTCGTCGGCATCTGCGCCGGGGAGCAAGGAGGGCACGATGCCTTGCTCCAGGTAGGGCTGCAGGGCGGCTTTCAAATTGACGCGGGCGCGGGAGAGGAGCGACTTGACGGCTTGGGCGGTGAGGCCCATTGCTTCGGCGATGTCGGCGTAGCCCATGCCCTCAAACTTGCTGAGCAGGATCGCCATGCGTTGCCGCTCGTTGAGGCTGTCGATCGCTTGCTTCACGACTTCGGCTTGTTCTGATTTTTCCATTCGCCGCGCGGGCATTGAGCCGCTGGAGGCGACGGCGAGCCGATCCATCGGCATGACGGCTTGCTCGCCGCTGGCGTAGCCTTCCACTTGCACTTCCTTGCGGCGTGAGTTGTCTCGTTTGGCGTTGAGGGCGACGTTGTTGGCGATCGTGTAGAGCCAGGTCGAAAATTTGGCGCGGGGGTCGTACCTTTCGCGGGCTTTGAAGACGCGGAGAAAAACCTCTTGGGCGAGATCCTTGGCGAGTTCGTGGTCGCGGACGAGGTTTTCGAGGACGTGGTGCAGGCGGTCTTGGTGGCGCAGGACGAGCTCTTCATACGCGGCGGCGTTGCCATCGCGCACCTTCAGCATGAGCCGGACATCCGGATCGAGAAGTTCGTAGCGTAGTGCGGTCGAATTGCTGTCGATCAAAACCGGTATCCGGGGAACGCTTGGGGCGCGAAACTTCTCCCACTGGTTATTGTACAAGAAGTTCGCCGGGGTGAGCCGGCAAACGTTTCTCTCTCCCTAGTTAACCCACTTCCTTGCCTCGGGTTCCGTCTGGGAGCCGTTGCGGGGCGCCGATTGGGGGATATGAAAAAAGGCTTGTTTTTGCGAAGAGGCCCAAGGGGCCCAACTTGCCCTCTCTCAAGGCAGGGTGACAAGTTCGGGGGCAAGTTCGGCCAGTTCGTGAAAACAAGGCTTTTTTGAGGAGAATGTGAAAAACGGCTTGTTTTTGCAACATGCTCAAGATGATCAAGATGCTCACCCCTGGGGCAAGATGATCATCGGCGGATGCAAGTTTTTTTGTTGCTTGTTATTGATGCTTGTTTTGCAGGCGGGCGCCGCGTAGTGACTTTGCGAAGCCGTTACCAAGAAACAGACGGGTCACTCAGCGTCATCTTGGCCATCGATTTCCATTCCTAGTTGCTTCATTTTGCGATAGAGGTTGGAGCGATGCAGGCCCATGCGTTGGGCGGCGAGGGTCATGTTGCCGCGGGCGAGTTGGATGTGCTTTTGGATGTAATCGACCTGAAACTTGGTTGTTGCATCGGCTAGCGGCATGTCGGTTGAGAAATTGGACGACGTTTCCGTTTTGCGAGGCGAAATTTGGAAGGAGATGTCTTCGGCGTCGATCACGTCGCCGTCGGTGAGGAACAGGAGCCGTTCCATGCAGTTGCGGAGTTCGCGAACGTTGCCGGGCCAGGTATGGGAGGCGATGCGGTTTTTTGCGCCAGTCGAGAGGGTGGGGGTTTTTCGCCGCGATTTTTTGGCGAGGTCGCCGAGAAAGAACTCCGCGAGCGTTAGCACATCGTCGCCGCGATCTCGGAGTGGGGGCAGGTCGAGCGTGACGACGCTGAGGCGGAAATAGAGATCTTCGCGAAAGCGTTTCTCTCGGACTAGCTCGGTAAGGTTTTGATTGGTGGCCGCGACGACTCGGGTGTCGACCGCGATGGGGCGCGAGCCGCCGACTCGGGTGATCACCTTTTCTTCGAGCGCACGTAAGAGCTTCGCTTGGCCGCCAAGGCTCATGTCGCCGATTTCGTCGAGGAAGAGCGTGCCGCCGGAGGCGATTTCGAACTTGCCTGCGCGGGATTCACGGGCGTCGGTGAAGGCGCCTTTTTCGTGGCCAAAGAGCTCGCTTTCGAGGAGCGTTTCGGTGATGGCGGCGCAGTTCACCGCCACGAGGGGGTTACTGCGGCGCTTGCTGCCATAGTGAATTTGGCGACTGACGACTTCCTTGCCGGAGCCATTTTCGCCGAGCACTAACACGGTCAGATCGGAATCGGCGATGCGGTCGATCTTCTTTCGCAGGGCAACGATCGTGGGCGCATCGCCCACGAGCTGAAGTCCCGAGGCGGCTTGATCGGCGACGCGGTCGCGGGCGACAAGGAGCCGTTTCAGTTCATGGCTATTTTCGATCGCGATCGCGGCATGCCCGGCGAGTTCTTCGAGCACGTTTTCATCTTCAGGGGAAAATTCCCCCTTTCGCCGATTGAGGATTTCAAAGGCGCCGATGTGATCGCCGCCACGGCCTTTCATCGGGACGCATAGCAAATTTCGCGTTACGAAGCCGAGCTTGTGGTCGACGCGGCGATCGATTTCACTGGCCATTTGAGTGGTCACGCGGCGGGCTTCGCCTGATTGGATTACGGCGCCGACGACGCCTGCGTTATCGGGAATGCGAAGTTCGCCGGCGTCGACGCCAAGCGCTGGCCGCGCGACGAGTTGCTTGTGGGGTTTGTCCCAAAGAAAGATGCTCGCGCGTTCGCATTCGAGGAGCTTGGTGGAGGCTTCCGCGATCTTGCGAAGGAGCTCGTCGGTCTCCAGACTGTTTTGCCACTGCGCGGCGATTTCGAGTACGGTTGCAAGTTGGGCTGCACGACGTCGCAATCGTGAGCGTTCCCGCACTGACTTGAGTCCCGCGACAAAAATTTCGCCAAAGGAAATGAGTTCGCCATCGAACTCGCCCGGCGTGGCCGACTTGCTGTACCAGAGCAGGGCCTCAGAGGCATCTTCGTAGCGCGGCAGTGGAATGATGCTGAAGCCTTGTTTGCGGATCGGTCGTTCTTCATCAAGTGCTTCGGAGAGGAGCGCCTCGGGGAGTGGAATCGCGATCCCCTTCTGATTCTCAAATCGCCAGGCGCCATCTTCGGCGCGCACGAAACCGACGGCGCCGATGATCGGCGACTTCGCTAGCATCTCCAGCATTTCGTCGAGCCAAACTTCGGTGGAAGCGGCGCGATCGGCGCTCAGTAGGCAGTTCAGCGCCCAACGAGAAAGGAGGGGAGTGACCTGCACCCTTTGAAGCGTCACATCGGAAAGCATTCGCAACCGTTTGATCAGGTTCGACGTGGAGTTGTTCGGGAATAGGCGAGTACGTCCACAACGCATCATTCCCAGGGCAGCGTAAGCCGCGGCGATTTGTTACGCGCCCTGGCAAAAGTATACGGGAAGGACGCGACTCCGACTGCCGAGCGGCGTTCCGGTGTCATTCCGAAGGTCAAGGACGGCTGATAAACTGTGCGGGTTAGCTGTTCAGGCAACGATGATACGGGCGGCTTCTAGGCCGCTGGAAATTACTACGCGGAGGCCGTAATGGGGCTGTTTGACGGAAAAAAAGGAATCGTGCTCGGTGTCGCCAATGATCACTCGATCGCCTGGGCGATTGCTCAATTTATTATGGCCGAAGGGGGCGTTGTTGGTTTTTCGCACCTTCCTGACCGGGTTGATGATGAGCGCCAGCGCAATCGCCGCCGCGTTCAGATGTTGCTCGACGAGGTCGGCGACAAAGCTAAATTCCTGCTGCCGCTCGATGTTCAAAAAGATGAAGACATCGCGGAGTTCATGAAGAAGACGGGCGAGGCGTTTGGCAAGATCGACTTTTTGCTGCACTCGATCGCGTTCGCCGATATCAACGACCTGAAGCGGGACACGATCGACACGAGCCGCGCCGGTTTTAAGATGGCGATGGAAATCAGTGCTTATAGCTTGATTGCGGTTACCGCTGCCGCGCGGTCGATTCTCGCGCCGGGGGCTTCGGTTCTCACGATGACCTATTATGGCGGTGAGAAGTGCGTGCCTGGTTACAACGTGATGGGCATCTGCAAGGCTGCCCTGGATGCGTCGATGAAGTATCTTGCTTATGACCTCGGGCCTGCTGGTGTTCGTGTGAATGCGCTGAGCGCGGGGCCGATTCGATCGCTGGCCGGCAAAGGTGCAGGCGTCGATGACATGCTTCCGCTGTACGAAGGTATGGCGCCGCTGGGTCGCAATATCACTCACGAAGAAGTGGGCAAGACGGGCGCGTTCCTGCTATCGAGCATGTCCGAAGGCATCACTGCTGAAATCCTCCACATCGATAGCGGTTACAACGCGATGGGGTCGCCGGGGCGGTTACTGGAGAAGTTTAAGAAGGCATAAGAATGGGCGACCTGTCGCGAATTCTTGCTGAAGTCAAAAAGGATAGCCAGCGGCAACCGAGCGAGCTCCTGCCGCTGGTCTACGATGAACTTCGCCAATTGGCAGCTTTCAAAATGGCCCAGGAAAAACCTGGGCAGACGTTGAGTGCGACCGCGCTGGTTCATGAAGCGTATCTGCGAGTCGCGCCACCAGGCGACCAGCCCAAGTGGGACGGGCGGAGGCATTTTTTCGCCGCCGCCGCGGAAGCGATGCGGCGGATTTTGATTGAAAAAGCCCGCCGCAAACAGGCCCACAAACATGGCGGCGAGCTTGAACGCGTCGATGCGAATCTCGATGCGATCGAAGGGCCGAATGAGGGCGTCGATTTACTAGCACTCGACGAGGCGCTCGGCCAGTTGGCGGAAGAATCGCCGATTCGGGCGGAGCTGGTGAAACTGCGATTCTTTGCTGGGTTGAGTATGCCGGAGTGTGCGGAGACGCTCGGGATCTCGCTTGCTACGGCGGAACGCTATTGGACTTATGCTCGGACTAAGCTTTTTGCGGATCTTCAGGATTAGCGGCAAACGCGATTTGCGTGATTTCTCAAAAATATTCATTCGCTGTGAGGGTATGCAGGGCGATCTTTCGCATGGATGATTGTGGCGGCAATCGATAGGAAAATCGCACCCGATGAATGATCCCTCGGTAGTTGAATCCATTTTGCACATCGCTTTGGGGAAAGCCCCGGGGCCCGATCGCGATCTGTACCTTGATGAAGCGTGTCGAAGTCAGCCTGAGCTTCGGCGCGAAGTTGATCGCCTTCTCGCCGCGCATCCGGGGGCGATCGGCTTTTTGGAGACGCAGAGCGACAAAGGAACAGCCGCATTTACATCAGCCAAGGAGCACCCTGGCAACGTCGTGGCTGGGCGTTACAAACTGCTCGAACGCATCGGCGAAGGAGGCATGGGGGAAGTCTGGGTCGCGGATCAGCTCGAACCGATTCGTCGCCGCGTGGCCTTAAAACTCATCAAGCCGGGAATGGATTCGAGGGCCGTGCTCGCCCGCTTTGAGGCGGAGCGACAGGCGCTGGCCCTGATGGATCACCCGAATATCGCCAAAGTGCTCGACGCCGGAACAACGGCCGACCATCGGCCTTACTTTGTAATGGAGTTGGTGAAGGGGACGCCGATCACCGAGTTTTGCGACGCCCGCAAACTATCGCCCCGCGAGAGGCTGGAGCTCTTTATTCCCGTTTGTCAGGCGATTCAGCACGCTCACACCAAGGGCATTATCCATCGCGATATCAAGCCTTCGAATGTGCTTGTTGCATTACACGATGAGCGCCCGGTGGCGAAGGTGATTGACTTTGGGGTGTCAAAAGCGATCGGTCAGCAGCTCACCGAAAAGACACTCTATACCGGGTTCGGCGCACTCATCGGCACGCCGACCTATATGGCGCCGGAACAAGCCACGTTCAATCAACTCGATGTCGATACGCGGGCGGATGTCTATGCGCTGGGCGTGTTGCTCTACGAACTGCTCGCGGGCAGCCCGCCGGTCGAACCGGAGCGAGTTAAGAAAGCAGCACTCGACGAGATGTTGCGGCTGGTTCGCGAAGAGGAGCCGCCGCGACCGAGTCAACGGCTCAGCACTTCGCAGTCGAAGGCTTCGATTGCCGCTGTGCGTCAGTCGGACCCAGAAAAACTCTCGAAATTGTTCCAGGGAGAACTCGACTGGATTGTGATGAAGGCGCTGGAGAAAGATCGCAATCGGCGGTATGAGACGGCGAACGGCTTTGCGGCGGATGTGCAGCGGTATCTTTCGGGAGAGCAGGTGCAGGCGGTGCCGCCAAGTATAAATTATCGGCTGCGGAAGTTTGCTTGGAAAAATCGCTTCATATTCAGCGTAGCAGGGGTTGTTGTCGGAGCTCTACTTTTCGCATCTGTTGTCAGTCTTCTATTTGCCCTTAAAGCACACAATGCTGAGCAACATGCCGACCAAAGACGTATTGAAGCCGAGAAAAGTGCGAAAACTGCATACGCGGCCGTTGAAGAAACGCTTCAACAGAAATTCAATGGTGATATCAAGACGCTAAGTCTCACAATCGACCTCGATCTCATCGAAGCACAAAACGATCAGAAAAAAGGGCTATTACGCTTCGCCCATCCCATCGAAGAGACATTGTTTGTCTATTGGGATAAATTAACGCCGCTAGACAATAAAGTCCTACATCATGAATTGTGGGCGGATCAATCAATTGACTACGAATCGCGAGCAGAATTTCGGCAATTTCGTGAGTTTAGGAACTGCGTGGTACTTATCTTTGGCCAAGAATTCGCGCCGCTTCTACCAACGATTTCCCATGACGGCGCCCGCATCGTCGATTTTGTTCTTAACCCCAGCGGCCAAATCATTCTGACCCTCGGCGCGGACCACA
>JBKJSI010000070.1:0-8300 GCA_046595915.1 Pirellulaceae bacterium | reverse complement strand
GGAGGGCACCCGGCCGATCTCTATATCCCCCCCTCCCCTCGAAAAGAGGGGGTCGTGTTTCTCTATTTGCACGGAGTCCATCTCAACCGTCTTGGCGATAAGCCGGCGTTTGTGAGCGAATTTGATCGAGTGGGCATTCCTGTCATTGCCCCGTTCACTGCTCGTTCTTGGTGGACGGACCGGATTTGCAGGGAGTTTGATCCGGGGATTTCCGCAGAACGTCATCTGCTCACGCAAGTTTTGCCCTTTATCAAGGAGCGGTTCGGAGTTGAACCGCCACGGATTGGGCTCTTCGGCACTAGCATGGGGGGCCAGGGGGCGCTGCGACTGGCTTATAAGTATCCGAACCTGTTTCCGGTGGTTGCGGCGATAGCGCCTGCGATCGATTATCACCTTCGGATGCGCGAAGGGGACGAAACGCTCCCTCTGATGTATGACGATGACGAGCAGGCGCGGCAGGATACTGCGCTGCTTCACATTCATCCGCTCAACTGGCCGAGGAATCAGTTCTTTTGCTGCGATCCGACCGATGAACGGTGGTGGAATAGCGCCGATCGTTTGAAGATGAAGCTTTGGTCGCTTGGCGTGCCACATGAATGCGACTTGGAAACTTCCGGCGGTGGGCACGGGTTTGAGTACTACAGCAAAATGGCGCCGAAGGCGATTCAGTTTTTGGTGGATCGCCTTGAGAAAGAAAGGCTGCGGATTGTTTAGTGAAGAGTCCACGTAGCACATTTAAGTTGTCGAGTCGTTTTGGGCTACGCACTGCCGGGCAAGCCAGCAGTGGCACCCGAGTTCCTGACGCGAACAATGCGTTCAGGACCGTCACGCATAGAGGGATTTGAATGGACATTGTTAATCTTCAAAGCACTCAGGCGTTTACCACCAAAGATGGCTCTGAGATCCGGGAGCTACTCGCACACCGCAATTCGGCGATCGCCAATCAAAGTTTGGCGGAGGCGCGGGTTCCTGTTGGCGTTACTACGCTCGCGCACTATCACCCGAAGAGTGAGGAGATTTACTATCTCCTTGAAGGTAGCGGCGAAATGCGCATTGAAAGCGAGTGGCGGCATGTCTCGCCGGGCGACGCTATTGCGATTCCGCCAGGAAAAGTACACCAGATTCGTAACGACGGGCCGCAGGAGTTGCGGTTTCTCTGCTGTTGCGCGCCGGGCTATGAGCATGAAGATACCGTGCTCGTCGATTGAATTGGGCAATTCGAGAGTTTTCTATCGCTCTGTCGCTGTTAGATTTTGGGGTTGATCCGAGCCGTGTTTAGAAAACAAAACGGACTGAATCCGCCCTGCAAATTAGCCTCTTTCGCCGTTTTGTTTTCGAAACACAGCCACACATCCATCCCCAATTCTAGTTGTGACAAAGCACCAGTAGGTTGAATCGATATGAATCCCTTTGAGCACCCGAATGTCAAAGCACTGATTGATGGCTATCCGCTATCGAATCTGGATGCCGGCAAGCCACGGACTGAGGTACTTGGAAAGTTAAAAGGCCTAACGCCCCAGCTGCTATTTGAGTCCCTTAAGATCAAAGACGAATCCGCAGCACGGTGTTGCCTCGCGGGACTTTGGCTTTGGCATAATTTTCTCCATGAATCGCACGAGATCAGTCAAGCGATCGAAACCGATGCGGGGAGCGCCTGGCACGGGTTAATGCATCGCCGCGAGGGCGATTTTTGGAATGCGAATTACTGGTTTGCGAAGGTTCGGGATCGGGCCCCATTCGCCGGTGTTGACGATGAGTGTCGCCGCCTTGGTTCGGTCGACTCACTTCTTTCCATTCCCGAACTCGATCATCTCTGGCAAGCGAGACCTTGGTCGCCTGCCTCGTTCACTAACGAAGTCGAGCGAATTCTGATTGAAAAGAACCCCTCGCATATTGCGGTCGCACTTCGACTCGCGACGGCGGAATGGAGGGCGCTATTCCGTGCATGTTGGCTTGTGGCTTCGGAATAGGCCGCAATCACGTTCATCTAGCTTAGGAGCGAAATGGCAACTCGATGTTATTGCAACACACATCTTCTCTGGCACGCCACTCATGCGTTATTCCTCGCATGAGCAAAGCGCAATCAAACTCAATTGAGCCTTCTGGAAAACGTGCCTGATCGGAAAAGTAGCTCGACTCGACGTACGACATGCTGAGCGGCTGTACTTCCCATTTATCGCAGCAGAGTTCGATTCCATCATAACGCGTAGGACTGCGTGTCACGGAGTAACCGAGGGCGCCGCGCTGAAAAAACCGCGATGCCTCATCCATTGATCGAAAGACCGAACCGTTAGGAAGCGACGGTGCAATCTTTGCCGAAACGCGAACATTCGCCGAGCCATCTCGGCTTCGCATTTCAATGTCAAACTCGTTACTTGTTTCCTTCACTCGAAACGCAGCGCGATGTTGAACACCGGGGAAAAGTCCGCCGCCGGCGACGGTGTTGAGGAAAGAACTGGTATCACGGCGAGGAACGAATACGCCTTCGCGTTCGGCGCCGTTTTGCTTCCATTGCACGGCAATGCGGTGAGCGGCGTTTTCGGATCCTAAACCCCATGGGATAGGCAGGAATCGCGGGCGGACACTTCTTAGGCGAATCAAACAGATGCCTACCAGTGCCTTCCCATTTGCTAATTGCGGCTCAAATGGGGGCGGAAGCAAGCGTTTCACGACAGCCGGATCGACATGATAGTTGACGAGGATTCTTCGATCGATTGTCCCACGAATGACGGGGATTCGCATTGGAATGACGTCTCACCGAATTTCAGTTGTCGAAGCGCGGTTCCGCACTGCATTTTGCGGCGTGCAACCACTCAAAAATTCCATAATACCAGAGCTGAGTAGTTGAGATCGTGTGGCTTTACCCCGTTGGGAGTGGAGTCATAGCGGCTGATGGCGGATAGCTTCAAACTGAGGTTCCAAACGGGATGGATCGCAAATTCCCAATCCGCCTGCGTATTGAGTCGATAGTCCGAAAAGTCGTCCCAGCCTGGAAAGTAGTCCGACTTGAGCGTGATCTTTTGGCGGGCGTCGATCGTGTAGCGCCATTCGATACCGAACGCCAATTCCGGTTTCCAAAAGTCATCTACGCCGCCAAATTCACGGCTCGTCGATATACCGGTGCGAGTCTGGAAATAATTCAGGTCGGTTTTGACCCAGTCGTATCCAAGACCGGTATCGCCGGCGACTCGCAGGTCGAAGGGTTTGAATTCGTCGTACTCAAGGCGACCATGCGCGTAATAGGACCAGACGGGGCTCCACAGCGGGATTTCCCAGCGTCCATCGGCGATGGCGTTTCGAGCCGTAGTTATGCCGCTTGCCGTACTGTCGAGGAACATTGACTCATAAGTTTGAGTCGACCAGCTGTATTTCGCGGTCGCCTTGCCGCCGACACGCATGTTGAAGGTCTCTTGATTTCCCTCGGTGGCGTTGAGGCCAAATTCGACGTTGCCGCTCCAGATTTTTGGCGGTGGAGGTAGTGGAGCGGTGGCCAACGGCGTCAAGCCGACACCCTCCGTGGCAGTAATGTCACTTGGCGACGCCGGTTCGCTGCTTTCGTTTTCCACACCTGGCGCGATTGCTTCAGGTTCTTCGTCTGCTGGCGCAGGAAGTTCATCGCCTTGCATTGCTTCGCGGCTTCCTTCCTCTCGGCGAAAGCGCTCTTGCGGCGAGTGTGCGAGAGATAGACTTAGCGAGGAAACCAGGATGATTGCACTCAGAGCAGCACGCAGTCCGACAGCGTTGCGTAGGACGCCCATGAATTACCTTCAATAGAAACGCCGAAGCGAATGGCAGAAAAAAGGAGTTGCAGTGCATTGGGCACTGCAACTCGTGTTATGTGCGAAGCAACGACTAGCGCGGCTTGGCTGGGCTCTTTGGAGGTGCGGCGGGGCGAGACCCCGCGCGTGACGCTTTTTCACTGCCTTCCTCTTTTGGCTTCGTGGCGACTCGTTTACCCGACTGAGTTTCACCGCTGAGGAAGTTTACGATTTCCGCTGAATCGCGGAGATCGTCGTAAGCGGCGGTCATCATTTCGATTTGCTTACGTTCCTTAATCATCTCGATGAGGTTTTTGCGAATCGTGGCATCCATTTTGATGACGACAGGATCGGTTAGACCCAGGCCATAGAGGATCACGTAGTAGTTGGCATCCGCTTGGATGACCGCGGAAATCTCGTCCTTCTTGAGTTTGAATGCGGCATCTTCGAGCTTCTGTCGGCCGCTGTGACGAGGAATCGGTGGAATGAGACCGAGGTTGCTCTTGGAGACCGTTTCTTCGGAGTATTGGGAAGCAAGTTGGCCGAAGGTGTTTTGCTTGGGATCTTGCATCGCCATATTCCAAACTTCCTTCATCCGACGCTCATCGGAGCCGACGATCGCCAGCACTCGCGCCCGGGCGCCATAGTTAGCTTCGAATGCCTTCTTGATTTCCTCTTCGGTGACTTCGATGTCGGTGGAGACCAGCAGCTTCATCGCGCAAGTATTCCAGACATAGTCGCTGACATAGAGTTCTGGCGTAATCGACCACTCTTCGGCCGCCGCTTTGAGCCAGGTTTCGACATCGGGGACTTTGTCATTCGTCTTGGACACATATCCCGATTCCAAGGCAGCTTTGGCCATCTCGTCATCGAGCATTTCTTGCGAGACCGTGACTTTTCGTTGCTTTAGCGCTCCTTCGAGCATCGTGCGATTGATTTCGCCTTCGAGAACTTGCTTGCCAAAGCGGCTGATGCAATCTTCGGCGAGCGCGGGACGGGTGATCGGCACGCCACCAACCATGCCGACGACGCCAGGGTGTTCGTCGGCGAGTTTTGTGTCGTTATAGATCGTGCGTACTTTCGCTTTCTTTTCGAGCTCTTCGCAGATGCCGCCAGCGACGGTCATTGATTTTTGTTCGCGAAGGCGATCTTCGATGCGCTGCTTGGCGTCGTCTTGGTGTTCTTTAGGGACGTAAACCTGGGGAATGTGTTTTTCGCATTTAAAAACAAGATATTGGTTTAGCTTTGGAAGTGAAACGACCTCAGAAATTTCTCCTACCTTGAGGGCAAAGACCGTCTTTTCAACAGCCGGATCATGGATGTGTCTGCAAATCGGGGGGATCGACCCCATTACCGCGGCGCTTTGACGGTCAATCGATTCATCTTTGGCGATTTCACCGAAGTCCTCCGGCTCGGCAAGCCCCTTCGCTCGAACTTTTTGGGCATGCTCTTTGGTTTTGCAAACGATCACCAGGCACTTTACTTTGGCGCCAAATTCTGTCTCCCATTGTTTTTGAATTTCCGCGGGAGTGACCTGCAATTCTTTCTCCGCCAATATTCTCAGGGCGAGTGTCGGCCAAATGATATCGGCGCGATATTGCTCGATGGGGACATTTCGCTCGTTCTGGATCAGTTCGACATACTTGTCGACCGGGATGCGGAATTTGGCGGCGATGCGGCCGACTTCCTCGTTGACGTCTGCCTCGGTGATGACGATTTTTCGCGCCTGGCACTCGGCGAAAATGAGCTGCTTGTGAATGCGCTGGTCAAGTACTTCTTTGCCGTAACGCTTGAGGCATTCTTCGGCCAGCTTTTGGCGAGTGATCTGCAGGCCATTCACGACCGCAACGACCGTGAGTTGCTTTGAGGGGTCTGCCTGCTTCTTATCCGTCATTTCCAGCGCGGGGCCGGCGGCCGATCTGGCCGGGGCCTTTGCCGCAGGAGGAGCCTTACCCATGGGCTTGGTTTGCTGCGCCGTGACGTAGCTCGCGCCGATGAGGGAAAAGGCCGCCAAGGGGGCGAGCTTCAAAATGGTTTTGGATCGATTTGCCGCCGATGCCATGAATCGCACTCCGTTGCGAAGTTCCGGTAGGTTCCGTAAGCCGAGGCGCGCGGATAAGGCGTCTTGCGACCTGACCACGGGCGGCGAAGTGTAGGTTTTCGCTGCGAAGGGCAACAAGGTGAATTTCCGCTGGGAAGCGGTAATCCGACCGAGAATCGGCCATCATTGCTATCACGTCGTTGAATTCGCATCATCACTTTTTCAGCGAAGTTTTCGCATCTTGAAGATTCCACTCATCTCGACGTGGTGATTCGTCCGAAAGACCGATCGCAAACTTCCTGCTCGCGGAGACGAAGATCATGGACGCAAATCGCCGCCAAATCCTGTTTGTGGCACTTTTCGCCGCGTTTGCGCCCGCTGCGGCAACGCTCGCCCAGCCGCCATCGCTCAAATCGATCAATCCTTTTCAGCGAGTGGAGGCCGATCGTGGTAAGGACTATCAACTCAAAGAGCAGAATGGACCTTGGCTGATCTTGGTGCATGCATTTGGCGGCGAGCATGCCAAAGCCGAGGCGCACGATCTTTGCTTAGCGCTGCGAAAGCTCAGTTTCAAGTGCTATGTGCATCGTCAATCGATGGATTTTAAAGAACGCCCTGTAGGGCTGGGATTTGAGACTCAATCGGAAACGATGGATCGCGCTGCTGCGGAGAAGGGTGACCCCAATAAGCGACTCAGAAAGAAGCAATTTGAATACGCCCAGAAGCCGGAATCGATTTACCATACGGTGTTTGTCGGCGATTTCACCTCGGCCGAAGATCCAGCGATGGCCAAGGCGCTTGAGCAAATCCAAACAATGAAGATTGATCTCGAAAAGCCAGATCCTGATAGCAAGGACGTGGTTTCGCGTATTGCGTGGTTTCGAGACGGAGTCGTTACCGGCTTTAATCAGAATGGCGGCAAGAAGCAGGCGAAGGGACCACTTGGTCGCGCCTTTGCGACGATGAATCCTCTCGCCGACGCGCCTTATCGGGAAGATGGTGTGGTCGACAAATTCGTTTCGCAAATGAACGAGACGAAGTATTCACTGCTCGACAATCCGGGCAAATTCACGGTCAAAGTCGCGACGTTTGTGGGCTACGATGAATGGAATGCGGAGAAGATTGCGCAGCGCGAGCGTGATAACAATATGGAAGACGCGGCCAAACGACTGATGAAGGCGGCTGAAAAAGCGGAAAAACTTTGTGCGGCGCTGCGAGCAAAGGAATACGATGCTTATGTCTTTCATGATCGAACTGAAAGTGTTGTCACGGTGGGGGCGTTTGATCAGTATGGCGAACCCCGCGATGACGGAAAGATCGAAATCAATCCGGCAATGCACCGCATCATCAAAGAATTCGAGGCCAAGCCCGTCAAGAATGGCGCCAAGTCGTTAGCCGTGATGCCGCGAGAATTCGGCGGCATCGCCTGCGACTCCCATGCGGTACCCGTCGCCGTGCCACGGCGCGAGACGGATACTCGCAAGAAGACTGCTTCCCGCTAAGCGTAGTTGCTAGTGTTTCCGCTTCGGCTTATAGATTTCCGTCGCGGTGCCGTAAAACACTTCGGTGGCGTTCATCATCGTTTCGCTGAGCGTCGGATGCGGGTGTACCGACTCCGCCAGATCGCGAACCTCGCAGCCCATTTCGAGTGCTAGCACGGCTTCGGCGATTAGCTCGCCGGCGCCGGGGCCGACGATGCCGCAGCCGAGTACTCGCTCGGTTTCTGGATCGATCAGCCACTTGGTCATGCCTTCGGTGCGGCCAATCGCTTGAGCGCGACCGCTGGCAGCCCACGGATAGACCGCGATGTCGACCTTGCGGCCTTCCTTCTTCGCCTGATCCTCTGTTAGCCCGGCCCATGCAATCTCGGGGTCAGTGAAAACGACGGCCGGAATTGCAATCTTGTCGAATTGCACCGACTTGCCGAGCAGTGCCTCAGCGGCGACTCGGCCTTCATGGGTCGCTTTATGGGCAAGCATCGGTTCGCCCGCGACATCGCCGATTGCCAAGATGTGCGGATCGGCTGTGCGCTGCTGCTTGTCGACGACCACAAAGCCGCGCTCGTTGACTTGAGCCTTGGTGTGTTCGAGTCCAAAGCCGCGCGAGTTGGGCCGACGCCCAACGGAGACGAGGACGCGGTCATAGCGTTCCGCGCCAAACTTGCCTGGACCTTCGAAGGAGACCTCAACGGCATTCCCGCGATCGCCCACGGAGCCGACTTTCGTATTGAGATAGATCCGCCCGCCGAAGAGCTTGTCGAGGTGTTTTTGAAGCGGTTTTACAAGATCTCGATCGGCGCCCATGAGGAGGCCATCGGTCAATTCAACCACGCTCACTTGCGAGCCGAGGTGGGCATAGACCGAGCCCATTTCGAGGCCGATGTATCCACCGCCGATCACTAAGAGTTTTGCAGGGATGTCGGCAAGGTCGAGTGCGCCAGTCGAATCGATCACTCGCAACTCACCTTTGATCACTGCATTTTGGCAACCGGTAGTTCGCCG